>NZ_RAWN01000154.1:0-23737 GCF_003668895.1 Corallococcus sp. AB045 | reverse complement strand
CCCTGGGCCACGCTCGGCCCCGACACCCAGATTTCGCCCACCTCCCCAGGCCCACGCCGCTCCAGCGTCTCCGGGTCCACGATGGCGATTCGCTGCTCCGCCAGCGTCTGGCCACACCCCACCAGCGGGCGCGCACCAGACTCCGCCGCGCCCACTTCCTCCGCGCGATGCCGCTCCAACGCCGCACCTGCAATCGTCACCGACACCGGCGGCGCCGACTTCTCGCCTCCGGAGACAATCAGCGTGCCTTCCGCCAGCCCGTAGCACGGGTAGAAGGCCTCGCGCCGGAAGCCACTGGGGCCGAACGCCTCCACGAAGCGCTCCAGCGTCTCCGGGCGAATCGGCTCCGCGCCGCAGAACGCCACCTCCCACCGGCTCAAGTCCAGCGCCCGCCGCTGCTCCGGCGTGCTCTTCCTCACGCACAAGTCGAACGCGAAGTTCGGCCCGCCGCTGATGGTGCCTCCGAAGCGCGACACTGCCTCCAGCCACGCCATCGGCCTCTTGAGGAAGGACATCGGCGACATCAACGTCACCGGGAAGCCCCCGTACAGCGGCTCCAGGATGCCGCCGATGAGCCCCATGTCGTGGTACGGCGGCAGCCAGATGACTCCCACGCTGTCCGCACGTGCTCCAAACGCACCGTGGATGAGCGACAGGTTGTGCAGCAGGTTGCCGTGCGTGAGCATCACTCCCTTCGGCGTGCCCGTGCTCCCGGACGTGTACTGAAGGAACGCGAGCGACTCCGCGCCCAGGCCCTCCGGCGCCACCCAGTCCCGCTCGCCGCCCTCCGGCAACTCATCCGTCGCCATCCAGTGCAGCGCGCGGAAGTCCGGCGCCTGCTCGAAGACGAAGTCCGACAGCCCGAGGATGCCCGACGTGGTGAGCACCACCGACGCCCGAGCGTCCTGGATGATGGCCCGCAGGCGGGGCAGGGTGCGCTCCAGCCGCATCGGGTCCGGCGGATACGCGGGCACCGCCACCGCTCCCGCGTACAGACAGCCGAAGAAGCCCGCGATGTAGTCCAGCCCCGGCGGGTACAGCAGCAACACGCGCTCGCCTTGCGCGCCTCGCTCACGCAGCGCCGTCGCGATTCGTCGCGCTCGCACGTCCAGCTCGAACGCGCTCCAGACGGTCTCTTCACCGTCGGCGTCACCCAGGAACGTGTAGAGCGGAGCGTGGGCGGACGGCCCTTGGACAAGCTTCAGCAGGCCGCCAGGAAGGGTTCGCGAGAAGTCGTGCACGGGGGGCCATCCATGTGTCGAAAAACCGCCGACACTTAATAGCAGCCCGAGTGCTCAATTCCTCGGCACTCCTGGTGACGAAACCCGGCGGGTTCGTGACGCCAGCCCACTCGGGGAGCGGGGACTCGACATGCCTTCACGCGTGGCCGAGCCGCCCGTTCAACCACCCCATGAAACCTTTCTACTCACGCGCGGTGAACGCGCGGGCCTGAGCACGCAAGAAACAGCGCAGTGCGCCAGTGACTCGGTTCATGGACCCCGCCCCCTCGACGGAGGGAGCGGGGGGACTGCGTTGTAGACCGCAGGTGCTCGCGGCGCCTGCGTTACTTCTTGCTCGCGTCGCGGAGCGCCTTCGTCAGCAGCTCCGCCACCGACTGGACCACCGGATCGCGCAGCAGCGTGTAGTGGGTGCCCGGCAGGCGGTGCGACTCCAGCCGGTCCCCCACGAGCGCCGTCCAGCCTCCGTCTCCCGTGCCCGTATCATCGACGAGTTCCTCCGCCTGGATTCGCAGCACGCGCTGCTCCATCGCGGGCGGGTGGTAGCGCCGGGCCGCTTCGAGGTTCGCCGCGAAGACCTGGAAGAGGGCCGAGGCGTCCACTCCAGGCGGCAGCGCTCCGGACCGGGCCGCGGACTCCAGCACCTTCGCGAGCGCCGCTTCAGGCTCCAGCGTCGCCAGCTCCGCCGTGTCCACGTCCAGGTCCGCCAGCGACACGCCCATCAGGTCCTGCGTGAACAGGCCCACCGCCAGCGTGCGGTCCAGGTCCGGATCCGAGTCCGGCACCGTCTGAGGCACGTACGAGTCGATCATCGCCACCAGCTCCACCGCCTCACCTGCTTCGCGGAGCTGGTGCGCCATCTCGTAGGCGATGACGCCGCCCAGGGACCAGCCACCCAGGTGGTACGGGCCGTGGGGTTGGACGCCTCGCACCACCCGCACGTAGCTGGCGGCCAGGGCCTCCACGGTGTCCAGCGGCTGGTCCGTTCCGTCCAGGCCTCGGGCCTGGAGGCCGTAGAAGGGTTGATCCGGTCCCAGCCTGCGCGCGAGCTCCGCGTAGGCCAGCACGTTGCCTCCCACCGGGTGCACGCAGAAGAACGGCGGCGCGCTGCCCGTGCCTTCCTTCGTGAAGGGCACCAGCGGCGTGAAGAGCTTCGGCTCGGTCTCACCCAGCAGGACCGCGAACCGCTCCACGCTGGGGGCCTGGAAGAGCGCCGACAGCGGGAGCTTCCGGCCCGTCTCCCGGTGCACCGCCGCCATCAGCCGCACCGCCAGCAGCGAGTGCCCACCCAGCTCGAAGAAGCTGGTGCGCACGTCCACGGTGGACACGCCCAGCGCCTCCGCCCAGATCGCCGCGATCCGCGCCTCGACTTCGTTCCTGGGGCCCACGTGGGTCTCGATGCTCACGGGGCCGTCCACGGGGGCGGGCAGCGCCTTGCGGTCCACCTTGCCGTTGGGCGTCAGCGGCAGGACGGGCAGGGCGACGTAGGCCGCCGGCACCATGTACTCCGGCAACGAACGCTGCAGGTGTCCTCGCAGCGTCGCGGTGTCCACCTCCGGCGTCACGTACGCCACCAGTCGCGGGAGGCCGGGGACGTCCTCACGCAGCAACACCGTCGCGTCACGGACGCCCGGAGATGCACGCAGCGCGGTTTCGATCTCCCCCAGCTCGATGCGGTAGCCGCGCAGCTTCACCTGGAAGTCCACCCGGCCCAGGTACTCCAGCGTGCCATCCTGCATCCACCGGACCCGGTCGCCCGTGCGGTACATCCGCGCCCCGGGCTCCGTGCTGAACGGATGGGGGATGAAGCGCTCCGCCGTGAGGTCCGGCCGGTTGCGGTAGCCGCGCGCCAGGCCCTCGCCCGCGATGTACAGCTCGCCCGGGACGCCTACGGACACGGGGTTCAGGTTCGCATCCAGGACGTACACGTCCAGGTTCAGCAACGGGCGCCCGATGACGGGCGTGGGCATGGGGCTGCCCTGGATGGCGGCGATCGTCGCGTTCACGGTGACCTCGGTCGGACCGTAGGCGTTGAAGGCCCAGGTCCGCTCCGTCGCCGCGAGCGTGCGCCACGTCACCTCGTCCATCGCCTCACCGCCGATGGAGCAGAGCGCCGGCACGTGCTCGCGCTCCAGCAGGCCCGCCTCCAGCAACAGCTGGTACTGCGACGGCGTGGTGTCCAGCACGTCGATGCGGTGCTGCGCCACCCACGCGAGCATCGCCTCCGGATCCCGCCGCACGGCCTCCGGGACGAGGAACAGGCAGTGGCCGTCCAGCATCAGCGACAGCTGCTGCACCGACGCGTCGAAGAAGTACGGCGCGTTGACGCTTGCCCTCAGCGGCCGGGACGACGCCCGGTCGAAGCAGGCCTCGTTCATCGCGCGCCGCAGGTGCGCCAGCGAGCGGTGCTGGATCATCACGCCCTTGGGCGTGCCCGTGGAGCCCGACGTGTAGATGACGTAGGCCAGATGCTCCGGCCGCACGCCCGAACGCGGGTTGCCCGGCGAGGACGACTCGATGCGCCGCGCGTCCGCGTCCAGCCGCACCACGTGCCGCGCCGGCGGCTGCCACGACTCCACCTGCGCCTGGGTGGTCAGCAGCACGGCCGCGCCGCTGTTCTCCACGATGAAGGCCTTGCGCGCTTCAGGGGCCGCCGGGTCGAGCGGCACGTATGCGCCGCCCGCCTTGAGAATGCCCAGGATGGCGACGATGGCCTCCGGCGATCGCTCCAGGCAGAACGCCACCGGCACATCCGGCCCCACGCCCAGCGAGCGCAGGTAGTGCGCCAGCTGGTTCGAGCGCACGTTGAGCTGGTGGAAGGACACCGTCGTGTCGCCCATCACCACGGCGGGTGCCTTCGGCGTGCGCGTCACCTGCTGTTCGAAGCGCGTGTGGAAGGGCACGTCGCCTTCGAAGGGAGCCGTCTCGCCGCTCCACTCCTCCAGCACCCACTGGCGCTCCTCCGCCGTCAGCAGGGGCAGGCTGTCCACCTTCGCGTCCGGCCGGGCGACGGCGGCTTCCAGCAGTTGGAGGAAGTGCTCCGAGAGCCGGCGGGCCGTGGCGGGTTCGAAGAGGTCCGTGGCGTAGGAGAGGGTGCCCTCGAAGCCCCGCTCCGTGCGGGCCATGCTCAGGTCCAGATCGAACTTCGTCGAGGCCAGGTCCACCTCCACCGGGCGCAGCGTCAGCTCCGGCAGGCGCACCTCCGCGTCCGGCACATTCTGGAGCGCGAAGAGGGCCTGGATGAGCGGCGTGCGCGACAGGTCGCGCGTGGGCTGCACCGCCTCCACCAGGCGCTCGAAGGGGATGTCCTGGTGTTCGTATGCGCCCAGCGTGGTGGCGCGCACCTGCGACAACAGCTGGCGGAACGACGGACGACCATCGAACCGTGCGCGCAGCACCAGCGTGTTGACGAAGAAGCCGATGAGGCTCTCCGTCTCCGCGTGACGACGGCCCGCGATGGACGTGCCCACCAGCAGGTCCTCCTGCCCGGAGTACCGGTGCAGCAGCGTCTGGAAGGCCGCGAGCAGCACCATGAAGGGCGTGCCCCCTTCGCGCTGGGCCAGGGCCTCGACCGCCTCACTCAAGGCGGGTGACAGGCGCACCGGGAAGGTGGCGCCCCTGGCTGAACGCTGGGGCGGGCGCGGCTTGTCGGTAGGCAGTGCCAGGGCCTGCGGGGCTCCGGCCAACTGCTGCGTCCACCACGCAAGCTGCGCGTCCAGCACTTCGCCCTGGAGCCAGCCGCGCTGCCAGACGGCGAAGTCCGGGTACTGCACCGGCAACGGGGCCAGCGGCGAGGGCTGACCCTGCCGGAAGGCCTCGTAGAGCGCGGTGACTTCGCGCACCAGGATGCTCATGGACCAGCCGTCGCCGATGGCGTGGTGCATGCACAACAGCAGCACGTGCTCCTCTTCGCCAAACTTCAGCAGCGTGAGGCGCGCCAGCGGACCCACGGCGAGGTCGAAGGGCTTCAGCGCGTCCTCGCTCGCGAGCCGCACCGCCTCCGCCTCACGTGCGTTGTCAGGAAGCCCCGTCAGGTCCACCACCGACAGGACTCCGGTGGGGGCGGGGTGCACGTGCTGGCGGGGTTCACCGTCGTGGGACTCGAAGGTGGTGCGCAGCGCTTCGTGGCGCTGCACCAGAGCGTCGAAGGCCTGCCGTAGCGCGGGCACATCCACCGCGCCGGAGAGCCGCAGCGCAGTGGGCATGTTGTACAGCGCGCTGCCCGGGTCGAGCTGGTCGATGAACCACAGCCGCTGCTGCGCGAACGACAGCGGATGCGGACCGGGGCTCGTCGCGGGACGCAGCGCCGGCAGGGCGTTGGCCTCCGGTGCATCCGGCAGCCGCTGGGCGAGCGCCGCCACGGTGGGGGACTCGAACAGCGCCCGGACGCCCACGTCCACTCCGAAGCGGGCGCGGATGCGGGACACCAGCTGCGTGGCCAGGATGGAGTGGCCACCCAGCTCGAAGAAGTGGTCGTTGCGGCCCACCACGGGCACGTTCAGCAGCTCCTCCCACAGCGAGGCCAGGGCCACCTCCGCGGGCGTCGCGGGGGCCTCATACGAGCGCGCGGCACGCAGCCGCGCCTCCGGTGAGGGCAGCGCCTTGCGGTCCACCTTGCCGTTGGGCGTCAGCGGCAGGGCGGGCAGGGTGACGAAAGCAGACGGCACCATGTACTCCGGCAGGTGCCGGCGCAGGTGCTCGCGCAGTCCCTCCGTGTCGCCTTCCGTCACCACGTAGGCCACGAGCCGCGCGTCGCCCGGCACGTCCTCGCGCACCAGGGCCACCGCGTCACTGACGCCCGCGTGCGTGCGCAGCGTGGCTTCGATTTCGCCTGGCTCGATTCGGTAGCCGCGCAGCTTCACCTGGAAGTCCATGCGGCCCAGGAACTCCAACGTCCCGTCCGGCCGCCAGCGGCCCCTGTCGCCCGTGCGGTAGAGGCGGGCTCCGGGCTCCGCGCTGAAGGGGGCTGGCACGAAGCGCTCGGCCGTCAGGTCCGGCCGGCCCAGGTAGCCGCGGGTGACGCTTTCGCCGGAGAAGCACAACTCTCCCGGCGTGCCGAAGGGCACCAGGCGCTGCCTCGCGTCCAGCACGTACGCATTCAGGTTCGCCACGGGCCGGCCGATGAAGGGCTCCGTGCGGAGGCTCCCCTGGATGGTGACGCCCGCCGTGCAGACCGTGCACTCCGTGGGGCCGTAGCCGTTGAAGACGCGCGTGCGGTCCGTCGCGGCCAGCTTCCTCCACGACTCCGCGTCCAGTGCGTCGCCTCCCATCATCACGAGGGGCGGCACCCAGGCCCGCTCCAGCATCCCAGCCGCCAGCAGCGGCTTGAGCTGCGCGGGCGTGCAGTCGAACGAGTCGATGCGGTGCTGCTCCAGCCACGCGAGCATCGCTTCCGGATCCAGACGCAGCGCGTCCGGGACGATGTGGAGGCAGTGGCCGTCGATGAGCTGCACCACGCGGTCCATCACCGCGTCGAAGTACAGCGGCGCGTTGACGCTGACGCGCTGTCCACGCGGCTGGCCCGCGTAGAAGGCGCGGATGAAGGCCCGGTGCATGTTGAGGATGGTGCGGTGTTGCACCATCACGCCCTTCGGCCTGCCCGTGGAGCCGGACGTGTACAGCACGTACGCCAGGTGCTCCGGGCCCGTCAGGGCGGGCAGGGGCTCATGCGAGAGGGCACCCAGGCCGGTCTGCTCCACGTCCAGCCACACTTCGTGGACGCCGTAGGGGCTCCAATCCCCGCAGGCCGCTTCGGTCGTGACGAGTACGGCCGCGCCGCTGTCCTTCAGCACGAAGTCCCTGCGCGCGGGCGGGGCTCCAGGGTCCAGCGGGACGAAGGCACCACCCGCCTTGAGCACCGCGAGGAGCGCCACGATGGCCTCCACCGAGCGCTCCAGGCACAGCGCCACCTTCACCTCCGGCCCCACGCCCAGCGAGCGCAGCCGCCACGCGAGCTGGTTGGCCCGCGTGGCGAGTTGCCGGTACGTCAGCGTCGACGCCTCGAACACGACGGCGGGGGCATCCGGGGTGCGCGCCACCTGCCGCTCGATGAGGCCGTGCAGCGTGGCGTCCCGTTCGAAGTCCACCAGCTCGCCGCTTCCCACGCGCACCAGCCGCACCAGCTCCTCCGGCGAGACGAGCGACACGTCCGCCAGCGGCAGGTCCGGCGCGTCGCACACGGCCTCCAGCAACCGCCGCAGCTGGGCGAAGAGCCGCTCGATGGTGGCCGTGTCGAACAGGTCCGCCGCGTAGCCCAGGTGGCCCTCGTAGCCATCCGCGGAGCGGCCCAGGTTCAGGGCCAGCTCGAACTGCGATGGGGCTTCACCCTCCAGGTGGGCCGGCGCCACTGTGAGGCCGGGCACCGCCAGCTCCGGAAGAGGGGCGTTCTGGAGCGCGAACATCGCCTGGAACAGCGGCGTGCGCCCCAGGTCGCGCTCGGGCTGGAGCGCTTCCACCAGGTGTTCGAACGGGATGTCCTGGTGCTCGTACGCGCCCAGCGTGGTGGCGCGCAGCTGCGCGAGCAGCTCGCGGAACGTCGTCTTCGCGCTGAAGCGGCCGCGCAGCACCAGCATGTTCACGAAGAAGCCGATGAGGCCCTCCGTCTCCGCGTGCCGGCGGTTCGCGATGGGCGAGCCCACCAGCACGTCGTCCTGTCCGGACGCTCGCGACAGCACGGCCTGGAACGCCGCCAGCAGCGCCATGAAGGGCGTGGTGCCTTCGGCCTGCGCCAGCGATTCCACACGCTCGCTCAGGGCGCGAGGCAGTGACACCCGGATCCGCCCACCGCGCCGATCCGCACCGGCCGTCCGCGGCCGGTCCGTGGGCAGGTCCAACACGAAGGGGGCTCCGGACAGCTGGTTCTTCCACCACTCGACCTGCGCTTGCAGCACGCCGCCCTGGAGCCAGCCGCGCTGCCAGACGGCGTAGTCCGCGTACTGCACCGGCAGCTCCGGCAGGGCGGCGGAACGGCCCGCGCACCGGGCCTCGTAGAAGGCCGTGAGCTCCCGCACGAGGATGCCCAGCGACCAGCCATCGGACACGATGTGGTGCAGGTGCAGCACCAGCACGTGCTCGCGCGCGTCCAGCTTCATCAGCAGCGCGCGGATCACCGGCCCGCGGGTCAGGTCGAACGGGCGCAGCGTCTCCGCGAGTCCCATGCGCCGGGCCTCGGCCTGCTTCGCGGCGCGGCTGCCCAGGCCCCTCAGGTCCACAAACTCCAGGGGGACGTGGCCCTCCGGGTGGATGTCCTGCACGGGCTTGCCTGCCTCCATGCGGAACGTGGTGCGCAGGGATTCATGGCGCGCCATCAGCGCGTCCAGGCTCCCTCGCAGCGCCTCCACGTCCAGGTCTCCCGTGAGGCTCAGCGCCAGCGGCATGTTGTAGAGCGGGCTGCCCGGCTCCAGCTGGTCGACGAACCACAGCCGCTGCTGCGCGAAGGACAACGGCGGCGCGGACGTCCTCTCGGCACGGACCAGCGGCGGGGCCTGCGTGCGGCGCGCGTTCACCAGCCGCTCCGCCAGCGACGCCACCGTGGGCGACCGGAACAGCTCGCTCAGCGGCAGCTCCACGCCCAGCGATGAACGGATGCGCGCCACCACCTGCGTGGCCAGCAGCGAGTGCCCACCCAGCGCGAAGAAGTTGCCGTGGATGTCCACGGTGTCCAGGTGCAGCACCTCCGCCCAGATGCCAGCGAGCGCCTTCTCCAGCTCGCTCCGAGGCGTGGCGGATGCGGAGTCCGCAACCCGGGCCTTCGGCGCGGGCAGGGCCTTGCGGTCCACCTTGCCGTTGGCGCTCAACGGCAGCTTCGGCAGCACCACGATGGTGGACGGCACCATGTAGTCCGGCAGCTGCTTCTGCACGGACGCTCGCAGCGCTCCCGTGTTCAGGCCTTCGCCGCTCACGACGTAGGCGACCAGGCGCTTGTCGTTGGGCACGTCCTCGCGCACCACGACCACCGCCTCCTGGACCTCCGGCGACTGGCGCAGCACGGCTTCGACTTCGCCCGGCTCCACGCGGAAGCCTCGCAGCTTCACCTGGAAGTCGGTGCGGCCCAGGAACTCCAACGTCCCGTCGCGCAGCCAGCGCACGCGGTCGCCCGTGTCGTAGAGGCGCGCTCCGGGTTCGGTGGCGAAGGGGTGGGGGATGAAGCGTTCGGCCGTCAGGTCCGGACGCTGGAGGTAGCCCCAGGCCAGTCCGTCTCCGCCCACGTACAGCGTGCCCGGTACGCCCGGCGGCACGGGCTGGAGCGTCGCGTCCAGCACCCACGCCGTGGAGTTCGACAGCGGCCGGCCGATGGGCACCGAGCGGCCCACGGCGTCTCCGGCGCGCAGCGTGTGCGTGGCGGAGAACGTGGTGTTCTCCGTGGGGCCGTAGCCGTTGACGAGCACCGCGCCCGGGGGCAGCCGCTTCAGGTGTTCGCGCACGCGCTCCACCGGCAGCACGTCGCCGCCCGCCAGCACCTGCTTCACCCGGGCCAGCGCGTCGCCCTGGTGGAGCACCATCTGCTCGAAGAGGGCGGCGGTGAGCCACAGGGTGGTGATGCCCTCGCGCCGCAGCAGCGCTCCCATGTCCCCGAGCGATAGCGCGCCCGCGGGGGGCACCACCAGCGTCGCGCCATTCAGCAGCGCGCCCCAGACCTCCAGCGTGGACGCGTCGAACGAGATGGGCGCCAGGTGGAGGAAGACCTCTTCGGGCCCGAAGTGAATGAAGTCCGCGCCGCGCACCAGGCGAGTGATGCCCCGGTGCGGAACGCTGACGCCCTTGGGCCGGCCGGTACTGCCCGACGTGAACATCACGTAGGCCAGCGCGTCCGAAGACACCGGCAGCTCCAGCGCCGCTTCGGGCTGCCGAGCGATGACGGCGGCGTCCACGTCCAGCAGCACCTGGAGGTCCGTCACGGCCGGCAGCCCGTGGGCCACCGCCCCCTCCGTCACGAGCAGGCTGACGCCCGCCTCGCGCAGCACCCACGTGATGCGATCCGCGGGGAACTGGGGGTCCACCGGCACGTAGGCCGCGCCGGCCTTCAGGATGCCGAGCAGGGCGGTGATGCTCTCGAACGAGCGCTCCACGCACAGGCCCACCCGATGGCCGGGCCGCACGCCCTGGCGCCGCAAGTGGTGCGCGAGCTGGTTCGACGCGCGCTCCAGCGCCGCGTAGGACATCCGCCGCTCCCCGGTCTTCAGCGCCGGGGCGTCCGGCGTGCGCGCGGCCTGCTCGGCGAAGAGCGCGGCCACGGACGCGTCACGTGGGAAGTCGCGAGCGGTGCCGCTCCAGTCCGTGAGCAGCCGCTGGCGCTCCGCCGTCGAGAACCACGGCAGCTCCGGCAGCCGCAGGTCCGGCGAGTGGAGCGCGGACTCCAGCAGTACGCGGAGGTGCTCCACCATGCCGGCCACCGTGGCCGGCTCGAACAGGTCCTGGTTGAAGCCCAGCACGCCCTCGAAGCCGTCCGGTCCCCGGGTCAGCTCGCATTGCAGGTCGAAGAGGGTGGACTCCTTCAAGGGCTCCCGGGCCTTGAGCTTCAACCCCGGCAGCGCCAGCTGCGGCATGGGGGCGTTCTGGAGCGCGAACGTCACCTGGAAGAGCGGCGAGCGGCCCAGGTCACGCTCCGGCTGGAGCGCCTCCACCAGCTTCTCGAAGGGGAGGTCCTGATGCTCGTACGCGCCCAGCGTGGTGGCGCGCACCTGCTCCAGCAGCTCCCGGAAGCCCAGCGACCCGCGCACCCGGGTGCGCAGCACGAGGGTGTTCGCGAGGAAGCCGATCAACGACTCCGCCTCGGCGTGGCGACGGCCCGCGATGGGCGCCCCCACGAGCACGTCCTCCTGCCCGGAGTACCGGTGCAGCATCAATTGGAAGGCCGCGAGCAGCACCATGAAGGGCGTGGCGGACACCTGCCGCGCGTACGCCTCCACTGCTTCGCTCAGCTCCCGCGACAGGACGAAGGTCCGGGCGCCTGCGCGATAGGCCTCCTGACGGACCGGACGCGGGTGGTCCGTGGGCAGCTCCAGGTAGGGCGCGGCGCCCTCCAGCTGGCCGCGCCAGTACGCCAGCTGCGACTCCAACACGGCGCCCTGCAACCAGGCACGCTGCCAGAGGGCGTGGTCCGCGAACTGCACCGTGAGCTCCGGCAGGGGTGACGGCTGCTCCGCCACGAACGCCGCGTAGAGCGCGCCCATCTCCCGCACCAGCACGCCGGTGGACCAGCCATCGGTGACGATGTGGTGCGTGTTGAGCAGCAGCACGTGCTTCGTGGGCCCCAGCTTCATCAGGAGCCCCCGGAACAGCGGGCCCTGCTCCAGGTCGAACGGGGTGCGGGCCTCCTCCAGCGCCAGCCGCGACGCCTCCGCCTCGCGCGCCTCCGCCGTGGGCAGCGCGGACAGATCCACGTTCCTCAGGGGCATGGGGAACGGCGGGTGGATGACCTGCGACGGCGTGCCTTCGTGCGAACGGAAGGTCGTGCGCAGCGCTTCGTGGCGGCGCACCAGCTCGTCGAACGCGGCCAGCAGGACGATGACATCCAGCGAGCCGTCCAGGTCCAGCAGGGACGGGAGGCTGTAGGCGGTCCCCGCGGTGCCCAGCTGCTCGATGAACCACAGGCGCTGCTGCGCGAAGGACAACGGCAGCACGTCCGGCCGTTCCACGCGGCTCAGTGAGGGCAGCACGGGCACGGACGCTTCTTCCCGCTGGGACGGCTGGAGTGCGTCGATGCGGCGCGCCAGCTCCGCCACGGTGGGCCCTTCCAGCAGGGCCCGCAGGGGCAGCTCCCTCCCGAAGCGCGCGCGCACCCGCGAGACGAGCTGCGTGGCCAGCAGCGAATGGCCCCCCAGCTCGAAGAAGCCATCATGGCGGCCCACCGCCGGGACGCGCAGGACCTCGCTCCACAGCGTGGCCAGCGTCGCCTCGGTGGGCGTCGCGGGCGGTTCGACGACGCGCACCTGGGCGGGGGTGGCCTCCGGCGCGGGCAGCGCCTTGCGGTCCACCTTTCCGTTGGGCGTGAGGGGCAGGGCGCCCAGCGCGATGAACGCGGCGGGCACCATGTACTCCGGCAGGGTCCGCCGGAGCTGCTGACGCAGGGGCGCGGTGTCCACCTGGGGCGTGACGTAGGCGATGAGCCGGTCGTCGTGGAGGCGGACGACCGCGTCCCGGATGTCCGGGTGCGCTCGCAGCGCGGCTTCGATTTCGCCTGGCTCGATGCGGTAGCCGCGCAGCTTCACCTGGAAGTCCAACCGGCCCAGGTATTCCAGCGTGCCGTCCTCGCGCCAGCGGGCCTTGTCGCCCGTGCGGTAGAGCCGCGCGCCAGGCTCCGCGCTGAACGGGTCCGGCACGAAGCGCTCCGCCGTCAGGTCCGGACGGTTCAGGTAGCCGCGCGTGACGCCTTCACCGCCGATGCACAGCTCGCCCGGCGCTCCCACCGGCACCAGCCGCTGGTGCGCGTCCAGCACGTACGCATGCAGGTTCGCCAGGGGCCGGCCCATGACGGGCGTCTCCTGAGCCGCGTCCTGGATGCGCCAGTCCGCCGCGTTCACCGTGCACTCCGTCGGGCCGTACTCGTTGAACGCCCGCGTCCGGTTGGATGCTCGCAGCTGGCGCCAGGAGCTTTCGTCCACCGCCTCGCCACCGACGGAGATGACTCCAGGCACATGGGCGCGCTCGAGAAGGCCCGCGGCCAGCATGAGGCGCAGCTGCGACGGCGTGCAGTCCAGCACGTCGATGCGCTGGCCCTCCAACCACGCCACCATCGCCTCCGCGTCCTGCCGGACGTCCTGCGGGACGACGTGCAGGCAGTGGCCACCCAGCAACTGGACCACCTGGGCGATGGATGCGTCGAAGTGCAGCGGCGCGTTGACGGTGACGCGCTGTCCCTGTGCCAGGCCCGCGTGGAGGCCGCGGGTCAGCGCCTGATGCAAGTTGAGGACCGACCGGTGCTGCACCATCACGCCCTTCGGCGTACCGGTGGAGCCCGACGTGTAGATGACGTACGCCAGGTTCGCCGGGCCCGCCGCTGCCGGCAGGTTCTCCGAAAACCTGTCCGACTGTCCGACAGGTTGTGTGCCTCCTGCGACCTCACCGGCCTCCACGAACCTGTCCGACTGTCCGACAGGTTTTGCGGCCAGCCGCACCAGATGGGGCACCTCTGGGTGCCACGCTTCTTGCAGAGCCTGGGTGGTCACCAGCACGCTCGCGCCACTATCCTTGAGGACAAACGACTTGCGCGCGGCTGGGGCCGATGGGTCCACCGGCACGAAGGCGCCTCCGGCCTTGAGCACCGCCAGCAACGCCACGATGGCCTCCGCAGACCGCTCCAGGCACAGGCCCACCATCACCTCCGGGCCCACTCCCAGCGACCGCAGGTGCCAGGCGAGCTGATTCGCCTGCGCGTTGAGCTGCCGGAAGGTCAGGGTCGTCCCGCCAAACACCACGGCGTCCGCGTCCGGCGTCGCGGCGGCCTGCCGTTCGAAGCGCGCATGCAGGGTGGCGTCGCGCTCGAAGTCCATGGCGCCGCCGCTGCCGGTGCGCAGCATCCACGTGCGGTCCTCCACGAGCAGCAGCGACACATCCTCGAGCCGGGCGTCCGGCTGGAGCAGTTCCTCCAGCGCCTGCCGCCACTGGCCCAACACGCGCCGCACGGCGTCCGCGTCGAAGCGGCCCGCGTCGTAGACCAGCTGTAGCTGGAGCTCTTCGCGCGGCACCACGGTGGCCGACAGCGGGTAGTTCGTGCTGTCGCCGAACTCCAGGTCGCGCAGGTCCATCGCGGTGAAACGGCCCAACACCGACGCGTCGAACGGGTAGTTCTCGAAGACGAACAGCGACTGGAAGAGCGGCTGTCCCCGGGGGATGTCGCTCCAGCCGTGCGTCGAGACCAGCGGCGCGTACTGGTGCTGCTGGATGCCCAGCAGCTTCGCCTGAAGCGACTGGAGCCACGGCAGCACCGGCTCACCGTCAGCGGGCAACGTGATGCGCACCGGCTGCGTGGTGATGAGCAGGCCCAGCATGGCGTCCGCGCCCGGCAGCTCCGGCGGACGGCCCGAGAGCGTCGTGCCGAAGAGTACGTCGCGTGTGTCCGCGTGGCGCGCCAGCACCAACGCCCAGGCCGCCTGCGTCAGCGTGTTGAGCGTGAGCTGATGCCGCCGCGCGAAGGCCTCCAGCGCGGCCGTGACGGGCGCCGGCAGCGTCACCTTCACGTCGGGCCGCTTCTCGGATGTCGTGGGCCGCACCAGGGACGCAGGCCGCGCCGAGGGCAGGGGCGTGGGCGCCGTCAGGCCCTCGAGCTGGTCGCGCCAGAAGCGTTCGTCCTCCACCGCGTCGCGGCGGTCCAGCCACGCGATGTAGTCGCGGAACGGAGGCCGGCCCGCGGGCGGCGGCGCCGTCCCGGCGTGCACGGCGTCGTAGAGCGCGAAGACCTCCTGGAAGAACAGGCCCATGCTCCAGCCGTCCATCAGCAGGTGGTGATGGCTCCAGAGGAAGCGCCACCGCGCGTCTCCCAGGCGCACCACCGTCATCCTCGACAGCGGTGCCCGCGACACGTCGAAGCCGCGTGCGCGGTCCTCCGCCGTGAGCTTCGCCAACGCGGCCGGCTGCTCCGCCTCCGGCAGGTGGCGCCAGTCGTGGATGATGAACGGCAGCGTGGCGTGCGAATGCACCACCTGGAGCGGCGACTCCAGGCCCTCCCACACGAACGCGGTGCGAAGGATGGGGTTGCGGTCCACGGCCGTCTGCCACGTCCGCTGGAGCAGCGCGATGTCCACGTCCGAGTGGCTCGACCACCCGGCCTGCTCGAAGTAGTAGGCCGCCTCCGGCGTATTCAGGGCGTGGAAGAGCATGCCCTCCTGGAGCGGGGACAACGGGAACAGGTCCTCCACCGTGGGGCCCTGCGCCGCGAGCACCGCGTCCAGCGCGGCCTGGGACAGGCGGGCCAGCGGGAAGTCGCCGGGCGTGCGCCGCCGCGCGTCCTCCGAATGGCGCTGGGCGATGAGCTCGCGCAGCACTCCGAGGAAGCGCTCCGCCAGCGCGCGCACCGTCGCCTCGTGGTGCTGCTGGTGGCTGTAGCCGAACGTCATCCGCAGCCGGCCCTGGAACACCGAACCGTCCACGGCCAGCGCGTGCGGCTGCACGGCTCGGGGCTCCACGATGGGACCCACCGGCTCGTCGCTCATGGTGAAGAGGGTGCTGGCGGCGGCCGTGCCGTCCAGCTGGCCCAGGTAGTTGAACGCCACCTGCGCCCGGGGCAGCGAGGCCAGCCGGGCCCGCGTCTCCGGGGGGCCGCGGTGGCGCAGCAGGTTGAAGCCGATACCGCGGCCGGGCCACGCCTTCAGCGAGTCCCTCACGGCGCGCAGGCCGTCACCCAGTGATCCGCCCTTGGGCAGCCGCAGCAGCGCCGGCGCCACGGACGTGAACCAGCCCACGGTGCGCGACACGTCCACGTCCGCGAACAGCTCCTCGCGGCCGTGGCCCTCCAGGTCGATGAGGACGTCCGGCTTCCCCGTCCATTCGCCCAGCGTCCGCCCGAGCGCGGTCAGGAGCACGTCGTCGATGCGCGCCCGCCAACCGGTGGGCGTCTCCTGGAGCAGCTGTCGCGTCTCCTCCGCGTCCAGCTCCACCGCGACGCTGCTTCGTGACGCGTACGTGTACGGGCCCGGGCCATCCACGGGCAGCGGGGCCACGTCGCCACGCAGCGCTTCCTGCCAGAAGGCTTCCTGCGCTCCCAGCTCGTCAGACAGGGCGTGCTTCTGGAGCCGCTGCGCCCAGGACTGGAACGACGTCGTCTTCGCGGGCAGCACCGGGGCGCGGGCGGACTGGAGCTGGAGGTACGCCGCCTCCAGGTCCTCCACCAGGATGCGCCACGACACCGCGTCCACCACCAGGTGGTGGATGATGATCAGCAGGCGCTGCGGCTCACCGGCACCGAAGTGGAACAGCGCCACGCGCACCAACGGCGGTGTCGCCAGGTTGAAGTCCGCCTGGAGACGCGCGGCCTCCTGCTCCATCGCGGCGGACCGGGCCTCCGGAGGCAGCATGGACAGGTCCACCTGGAGGAGCACGGGGAGCGCTTCCACGGGCGCCATGCCTTCCTGGCGCCACGTGCCGTCCTCGGCGTGGACGTAGCGCAGGCGCAGGGCGTCGTGATGGGTGACGAGCGCCTGGAGCGCCCGCTGCAACAGGTCGGCCTTCAGCGGCTGACGGGTCTTGAGCAGCAGGGCGTGATTGAAGTGGTGCGGATACGTTGGCTCCCGCTCGAACAGGTCCACCTGGATGGGCGTGAGGGGCACGTCGCCCACCACCGGGCCCTGCTCCGCGAGAGTGGCCTCACCGTCGCGAGCCACGGCCGCCAGCGCGCCCAGGGTGGGGTGCTGGAAGAGGTCCTTCACCTGCAACCGCACTCCGGCCTGCCGCGCCCGGGCCACCACCTGGAGGCTGATGATGGAGTCGCCGCCCAGCGCGAAGAAGTTGTCGTCCAGGCCCACGCGATCCACGCGCAGCACCTGCGCCAGCACCTGCGCCAGCGCCTGCTCCCGCCGCGTGCGCGGCGCGACGTACTCGCGGCGCGAATCGCGTTGACCCGTCGGCGCGGGCAGCGCCTTGCGGTCCACCTTGTCCTGCGCCGTCAGCGGCAGGGACTCCAGCGCGACGAACACCGACGGCAGCATGTAGTCCGGCACCCGCTGGCGCATGAACTCACGCAGGACCTCGGGCTCGGGGACGGACGCGGGGACGACGTAGGCCACGAGCCGCTTGTCTCCGGGCGCGTCCTCGCGCACCACGGCCACTGCCTCGCGCACGTCTGGGTGCGCGGACAGGGCGGCCTCCACCTCCGCCAGCTCGACGCGGAAGCCGCGCACCTTCACCTGGTGATCGGTGCGGCCCAGGAAGTCCAGCACCCCGTCCGGCCGCCAGCGCGCCAGGTCGCCCGTGCGGTAGAGGCGCTCACCGGGTGAAGAAGCGAAGGGGTGGGGGACGAAGCGCTCCGCGGTGAGGTCCGGCCGGGAGATGTAGCCGCGCGCCAGGCCCTCGCCGCCGATGAACAGCTCGCCCGGGACACCCGGGGGCACCGGCTGCCCGTGCGCGTCCAGGACGTACAGCTCCGTGCACGTGATGGGCCGGCCCAGGGGCACGGGGGTCTCCACACGCGCGGGGTCGGACATCTCGTGCACGGAGGCGATCACCGTCGCCTCGGTGGGGCCGTAGCAGGCCAGGAACGTGAGGCCCGGATGCGCCTCCAGCACCTTGCGCGAGTGCACGGGCGGGATGACGTCGCCGCCCGAGATGAGCCTGCGCACGCCGCGCAGCGCCTCCGGCTTCAGGTCCACCACCTGCGTGAAGAGGCCCGCCGTGAGCATCATCGACGTGACGCCGTGACGCTGGATGACCTGCGCCAGCACCTCCAGGTCCGACGGCGACGTGGGCGGGAACACCACCAGCCGCCCGCCGTTGAGCAGCGGCCCCCAGATCTCCAGCGTCGCCGGATCGAACGAGATGGGCGCGACGTGGAGGAACGTCTCGCCCGCGCTCATGTCCACGAAGGCCGGGTGGTGCAACAGACGCATCACCGCGCGGTGCTCCACCGCGACGCCCTTGGGACGCCCGGTGCTGCCGGACGTGAAGTCCACGTACGCCAGGTGGCGCGAACGCACTCCCGACACCACGGGCGCCGTGGGCAGGTCCGCGGCGCCGAGCTCCTCCACGAAGACGGATTCAATCCCCTGCGGCAGGGACACCGCCTCGCGCATCGACCGAGTGGTGAGCACCCACTTCGCGGGCGCGTCCTCCAGCATCGCGGCCAGGCGCGGCGCCGGGTAGCTCGGGTCGAGCGGCACGTACGCGCCGCCCGCCTTGAGGATGGCGAGCAGGGAGACGATGAGCTCAAGCGAGCGCTCCAGGCACACCGCCACCAGGACGTCCGGACCCACGCCGCGCTCACGCAGCAGGTGCGCCCACTGGTTCGTGCGCGCGTCCAGCTGCGCATACGTCAGGCGCGCGTCCCCGAACTCCACCGCCACCGCGTCCGGCCGCCTCGCGACCTGATGGGCGAAGAGGTCCGGCAGGACGGCCTCGCGCGGGATGTCCCGGAAGGTGTCGTTCCAGGAGCGCAGCACCCGCTGGCGCTCCGTCTCATCCATGAGCGGCAGCAGGGCGACGGGCATCTGGGGATGGGCCACCACCTCGCGAGCCAGGGTCACCATGTGCCCGGCCAGGCGCTCCATGGTGGACGCGTCGAAGAGGGCGGTGGCGTACTCCAGGCTGCAGCTGAAGCCGGCGCGGCCCTCCACCACCTCCATGCCCAGGTCGAACTTGGACGTGCCGGTCGGCACCTCCACCTGGGTCAGCTCCAGCCCCGCCGGGCGGGCCTTGCCCTCCGGCGTGTTCACCAGGTTGATGCTCGCCTGGAACAGCGGGGTGCGGCTCAGGTCGCGCGGCAGCTCCATGGCGTCCAGCACGCGCTCGAACGGAGCGTCCTGGTGCGCGAAGGCCTCCAGGGCCTGGGTGCGCACGCGGCCCAGCAGCTCCACGAACGACGGCATGCCGGACAGCCGCGAACGGAAGGGCAGGGTGTTGATGAAGCACCCCATCAGCCATTCAAGCTCGGGACGCGTGCGGCCCGCGATGGGCGTGCCCACCACGAAGTCCTCCTGGCCGGAGTAGCGCGACAGCACCGTCTGGAAGAGCGCCATCAGCACCATGAACGTCGTGGCGCCGTGCTTGCGGCCCAGCGCGAGCATCGGCGCGGACACCTCCGACGGCAGGAGGAAGGTGTACCGCGCGCCCGCGTAGGACATGACCGCCGGGCGAGGCCGATCCGTGGGCAGCTCCAGCGGAGGCGCGCCGGACAGGTGGTCCTTCCACCAGGCCACCTGCTTCTCCATCTCGCCGCCTTCCAGCCACGCGCGCTGCCACACGGCGTAGTCCGCGTACTGCACCGGCAGCTCCGGCAGCGGCGACGGCTGGCCCGCGCGGAACGCGGTGTAGTTCACCGTCAGCTCATGCGCGATGACCATGGTGCACCACGCGTCGGACACCGCGTGGTGGAAGGTGACGAACAGCACGTGCTCCCGGTCCCCCAGGCGCAGCAGTGCTCCGCGCACCACTTCCTTCTCCAGATCGAAGGGTTGGCGCACGGCCTCCTGGCAGAAGCGGTGCATCGCCGCTTCCCGTGCCTCTGGCGTGTCGCCGGGCGCGTCCCAGCGCTGGAGCGACAAGCCGCGAGGCGGATGGATGACCTGCACCGCATGGTCGCCCTCCAGGGAGTAGGTGGTGCGCAGCACCTCGTGGCGGACGACCATCATGTCCAGCGCGGCCTGGAGCGCGGCGCTGTCCAGCTCGCCCGTGAGCCGGAAGATGGCCGGGTTGTTGTACGCGCTGCTCGTGGGCTCCAGCTGCTGGAGGTACCAGAGGCGATGCTGCGCGAAGGACAGGGGCAGCGGCTGATCCCGACTCACGCGCGGGATGGGCGGCGGGCCCATGTTCACCACCGCCGGGGTAACGGGCGCCACCGGACGCGGCGCTTCCACGACGGCGGGACGCGCCACGGGCGGAGGCGGAAGCCGCGACGGTGACGCCACGGGCTCCAGTCGGCCGTCCCCGCGCAAGCGGGCGTGACGGCCGGTGCGGAACAGCTTCGCGGAGGCCTCGCGAGGGTGCGGCACCAGGCGGCGGTGCTCTTCATCACCCGCGCGCCACAGCGCGGAGGGGAGCCCCGCGCCCGCGAGGGCCAGCTCACCCACCACGCCCGCGGGCACGGGCTGACCAGCCGCGTCCAGCACCCAGGCCTGGAGGTTCGCGGGGATGCGCTCCGCCAACGTGCGCGGCAGCAGCGCGCCTTCCTGGGCATCACCGGACAGCCACACCTCCACGCCCGCGGCACGGTGCAGCGCCGCGCCCAGCTCCACCGACGCGCCCTCCAACACCAGCGCGCCTACGTGGGCCAGGGACTCACGCGCTCCGGGCAGCTCGCTGAGCGAACGCGCCAGACGGGCCGACGTATGCAGCAGCACCGCGCCGGACTGTCGCGCCAGCTCCAGCAGTCCTTCGACGCCCGCCTCGGCCTCCACCAGCACCTGCTCCTGGCGGGCGGCGGCCTCCGCGTCCATGCGCTCGCGCACCACGGCCAGCCGGCGCAGGCCCTCCAGCACCACTGGCGTGTCGAGGCCGAAGTCGATGAGCGCTGCCACCTCGTCCACGTCCGCCGCGCGCACGTCGCGCAGCCGCCTCAGCGCGCTGTCCACCGTGCCCAGCAGGCCCGTGTTCTTCGCGTGGTTCTCGAACGTGCGCTCCAGCACCGCGTTGATGTCGTCCGGCGACAGCTTCTGGACGTCGGTGATGCCCTGCGCCTGGAGCAGCGAAGTGCTGATGTCCACCGAGCTGCGGAAGTAGCCGAGCAGCGGCTGGCGCACCGTGCGCAGCACCTCCTGTTCATCGTCGCCCAGGTACGTGTGCAGCATGCAGGTGATGTGGCCGCGGCCCGGGTGCCCGTTGCGGCGCCACGCGTCGCGGTACAGCGCCACCTTCTGCTTCAGCTCCTCCAGCGTGTGCGACAGCAGGCCCGTGAGCACGCCCGCGCCCAGCTCGCCCGCCATCCGGAACGTCTCCGGGTTGCCCGTGGCGGTGAGCCACACCGGCAGCTCCTTCTGCACCGGCTTCGGGCGCAGACCGACCTCCGCCGTGCTGCCCGCACCCGCGGGACGCTTGAAGCGCTCGCCGCGCCACAGCGCGCGCAGCGTGGACAGCTTCTCCAGCAGGATGTCGCGGCGCTTCTCGTAGTTGGCCGGCGCGAAGGTGAAGTCCTGCGTGTGCCAGCCGGTGGCCACGGACAGGCCCACGCGGCCCTGGGACAGGTTGTCCACCACGGACCACTGCTCCGCGATGAGCAGCGGATCATGCAGCGGCAGCACCACGCTGCCGGAGCGCAGGCGCAGGTGCTTCGTGACGGTGGCCAGGCCCGCAGCCACCACCGCCGGCTGCGGGTACAGACCGCCGAACGAATGGAAGTGCCGCTCCGGTGTCCACACCGCGGAGAAGCCGTTCGCGTCCGCGAACTTCGCGCCCTCCAGCAGCAGCTCGTACTTGGGACCCTGGAGCGTGTCCTCGTCGTTGGCGAAGTAGATGAGGCTCAGGTCCATCGCCTTCGCGCGAGGCCCCCCATCGCCCAGGCTCACCAGCCGAGCGGTGATCCGCTCCGGCGGGAACACCACCCGCAGGCCGCGCGTGAGCGCCCACAGAGCCTCCAGCTCCGGACGGTCGGAGGACGGCTCGCTCGCGGCCAGCCACGCGCCGCCGTCCGGGGGCGACAGCCGCGTGTCCAGGCCGGTGAAGAACTCCGCCAGCTCCCGGTGGCCCAGGGCCCACGCGGGCTGACCTCGGCCCGTGGGCAGCAGCCACGCCAGGGCGTGCGGTTCCACGTGCGCAGCGGTGGCATGGGCCTCGGTGGCGGCAGGGACGTCCTCCACGTAGACGACGCGTGACGCGTCCACGCGCACGGAGGCCACCAGCGCGCGCGTGGTGACGAGCACCGGCACCGGAGCACCTTCGGGCGCGTACACGGGCAGGTGGCTCAAGTCGGACGGGCCCAGGGCGACGCACGCGCCGCCCGCGCCGAGCACGGCCCACAGCGCGGCCAGCTTCTCCGGCGACGTGCGCAGGCACACGGCCACCGGGGTTCCGGCCTTCACGCCCAGGGCCTTCAGCTTCGCGGCCATGACGTCCGCACGGGCGCCCAGCTCCGCCCAGGTCCAGTGCGTCTCTCCCTGGGACAGGGCAGTGGCATCCGCGTGGCGCGCACGCCGATCCGCGAGCGCAGTGGGCACGGGGACCAGCCCCGGCGTGGCGCGAGGCGTAGGCCAGGCGCGGCGCTCGTCATCCGTGGCGAGCGGCAGGTGCGCCACCTGCGTGTCGGGGTTCGCGAGCGCGGCGCCGAGCAGCACCTGGAAGTGCTCCATGAGCCGCGCCGTGGTGGCGGCGTCGAACAGGTCCGACGCGTACTCCAGCGCGCCGTGGACGCGGGTGGGGGACTCGAAAAGGACCAGGGTGAGCGCGCTCAGGGTGGAGCCCCACTGCACGGGCGTGCCCGGTACATCCACCAACGTGGCGCGCAGGCCGATGAGCTCCAGCGTCTCCGACGAGCTCGCGCCCGTGTGGTAGACGAACACGGAGTCCGTCATGCGCCCCCGGCCGATGTCATGGCCCGGGATGAGCGCCTCCACCAGGTACTCGAAGGGCACGTCCGGACGCGTCTGCGCGTCCGCGACCTCGCCTCGCACCTGGGCCAGCAGCTCGCGGAACGTGAGACCTTCGGTGAAGCGCGTCCGGAACGCCTCCGAGTGCGCCACGTAGCCGATGAGCGGCATCAGCTCCGGCCGCGTGCGGTTGGCGATGGGCGTGCCGACGACGACGTCCGTCTGGCCGCTGTAGCGGTGCAGCAGCGTCTGCCACGCGGCGAGCACCGTCATGTAGCCGGTGAAGCCCTCGCGGCGCGTGAAGGCCACCAGCGCGTGGGCGAGCGCGGGCGGGAAGTCCAGCGTCATGCGCTGGGAGGAGATGAGGGGCTCGTTGGAGCGCGGCCGGTCGGTGGGCAGATCCAACCGGCGCGGCATGCCGGCCAGCCGCTGCCGCCAGCCCTGGTCCTGTTCGGCAAGACGGCCGCTCGTGATGCCACGGCGCTGCCATGCACCGAAGTCCGCGTACTGGAGGGGCAGCGGCTTGAGTGGAGACGACTTGCCCTGGATGAAGGCGTCGTAGAGCTGGCCCAGCTCCTGGACGAACAGGGCGATGGACATCGTGTCGCTGACGATGTGGTGGATGCTGGCGATCAACAGGTGCTGCTTCGAGTCCAGGCGGACCAGGGTGGTGCGCAGCACGGGGCCGTGGACCAGGTCGAACGGCTTCGCGGCGTCCTCGCGGGCGAGGCGCAGCGCCTCGGGTTCGCGCGTCTCCATGGGGCCGCGCAGCTCCAAGCGGGTGAGGGGCACGCGCATGCGCGGGTGGAAGCGCTGCACGGGGCGGCCGTCCACGGTGTCGTAGGTCGTGCGCAACGCTTCGTGGCGCTGGACGATCTCCTGGATGCCGCGCTCCATCACGTCCGCGTCCAGGTCGCCTTCGAGCCGCAGGACAAACGGGAGGTTGTACGCGGACAGGCCGGGCAGGTGCTGCTCCAGGCGCCAGACGCGCTCCTGCACGAACGACAGCGGCAGCTCGCCGCCGTCACGAGGCAGCGGCACCAGCGGAAGCTCCGTGGAGACAGGAGCCTGGGGCGCCTGGAGCAGCAGGGGCTCCAGGCGATCCGCGATGCCTGCGACGGTGGGCGCTTCGAAGAGGGCGGCCAGCGGCAGGTTCACGCCAAAGGCCTCACGGAGCTGGTTGAGCAGCTGCGCGGCCGTCAGCGAGTTGCCGCCGAGTTCCAGGAAGTCGTCATGGCGGCCCACGAACTCCAGGCCCAGACGGTCGCGCCACAGCGCGGCCACGCGCTCCTCGATATCGCCACGAGGAGCGTCCTCGCGGCCGGGAGGGGGAGGGGC
>NZ_RAWN01000153.1:0-24182 GCF_003668895.1 Corallococcus sp. AB045 | reverse complement strand
CCCCTCCCCCGCCCGCCAATTCCGGCGCGGCGACAGGGCGACCGGGGGCCCCCTGCCACGCGCCGCGAGCAGGGGGATGCGGTTCCCCCGGCCCCGCCCTTTTCACCTGGCCGCAGGAGAGAACTTGAGAAGGCAGCTCATTGGGTTCCTCGTGGCGTTGGGCGCCATGCACACCGGCTGCGGTGGCGCGCCGGACTTCACGTCCACCGCGGGTGACGACGACTCGCTGGGGATGTCCGGGGACGCGCTCGCGAGCGCGACCACGATGTTCGACGACGCGCTCGGCTCGGGCTGGCAGGACTGGTCCTGGGCGACGCACAGCCTCAGCGCGACCCGGCCCGTGTACGCGGGCACCCGCTCCATCTCCGCGACGTTCGGCCCCTGGACGGGCCTGTACTTCCACCACGCGGGTGTGCCCACCACGGGCCAAGGCTTCGTGGAGTTGCAGGTGAACCCCGGCGCGACGGCCAACCCCGCCATCGCGCTCTACGCGAGCGTGGGCGGCGTGGCGAAGCCGCCCGTGGCGCTCAACCCCACCTGTGCGGGCGGCACCATCAAGGCCAACGCGTGGACGCTGTGCCGCATGCCGCTGTCCACGCTGGGCGCGGCGAACACCACCCTGGATGGCCTGGTGGTGATGGAGAACGCGGGCCGCAAGCTGGCCACGATGTACTTCGACAACGTGCGCCTGGCGGCGAGCACCACCGCCCCTTCCGCGCCCACGGCCCTGAAGGCCACGGGCTCCACCACGGACGTGGCCCTCACCTGGGGCACGGTGACGGGCGCCACGGGCTACCACGCGTATCGCGCCACGTCGCAGACGGGCACGTACACGCGGCTCACCTCCACGGCGCTCACCGCGGCGTCCTACAAGGACACCAGCGCCGTCGCGGGCACGACGTACTGGTACGCCGTCACCGCGCTGAACACGGCCGGTGAGAGCGCGAAGTCCACGGCGGTGTCCGGCAAGCGGACCTCCCCCACGGGCGTGAGTGTCAGCGTCACCCCCACCACCGCGACGCTGTCCCTGGGCGGCGTGCAGACCTTCACCGCGACGGTGACGGGCAGCACCAACACGGCCGTGACGTGGAGCGTCCTGGAAGGCTCCACGGGCGGCACCGTCACCTCCAGCGGCACGTACACCGCGCCCCGGACGGCGGGCACGTACCACGTCGTGGCCACGAGCAACGCGGACACGACGAAGAAGGCCACGGCGGACGTGGTGGTGACGGGCCCGGTGGGCACCACCAACAAGTGGGTGTCCGGCTACTACACGGGCTGGAACGCGGATGACTACCCGCCGGAGAAGGTGGACTTCAGCGCGCTCACGCACATCATGGTGGGCCGCGTGACGCCGAACACGGACGGCACGGTGGACGCCATCTTCGACAACTCGAATGGCTCCGCCATCGCGAAGACGCTCTCCACCCGCGCGCACGCGGCGGGGCGCAAGGCCATCATCATGGTGGGCGGCGCGGGCGAGCACGCCAACTGGGTGGGCGCGGCCTCTTCCGCCAACCGGGAGAAGTTCGTCCAGAACCTGCTCAAGACGATGGACGACCACGGCTACGACGGGCTCGACATCGACTGGGAGCCGGTGGAGGAGGTGGACAAGCCGAACCTGCTCGCGCTGGTGCAGCGGCTGCGTCAGGCGCGCCCCAACATGCTGCTGACGTTCCCCATCGGCTGGATCAACAACAACTTCGCCTCGGACGCGTCGCTCAAGTGGTACCCGCAGCTGGCCCAGTACCTGGACCAGGTGAACGTCATGTCCTACGAGATGATTGGCGTCTGGGGCGGTTGGGATTCGTGGTTCACGTCCGCGCTCAAGGGCGAGTCCGGCACCCACCCGACCTCCGTGGAGTCCAGCCTCAAGGCCTGGGTGGCCGCGGGCATCCCCAAGGAGAAGCTGGGCATGGGCATCCCGTTCTACGGCCTCGCGTGGCGGCACATCACCGGCCCGCGCCAGCCCTTCACGGACTGGTCCGACTACGTGGGCGGCGACAACTCCTTCACGTACAAGAAGATCCTCGCGCTCTCCAAGACGGGCAAGCTCCAGTGGGACGCGGCGGCGCAGGCCAACTACGTCACGTTCGACACGCCGGTGGAGGACGGGACGGTGCGCTGGATTACGTACGACGGTCCGGAGGCCATCCAGGCCAAGGGCCAGTACGCCAAGGCCAACGGCTACGGCGGCACCATCATCTGGACCATCAACCAGGGCTGCATCGACCGCGCGACGGGCGACAACCCGCTGCTCACCGAGGTCAAGAAGGCGTTCCTCCAGTAACCGGGACGGCTTGAAGCCAGACGGCCGCGTGGGCACCCGCCCGCGCGGCCGTTTTCGTTCGCGGTGCCTAGGCGGAAGGCGGCACGGCGGAGGGCGGAGCCGTGGGCGCCACCGGATCCGGACCGCCGGCATAGACGCCCTGGTAGGCGGGCGGCAGCAGCGCGGCCACCCGGCGCATCATCGCGTCCACCAGCGCCTGGCGCGCGTCGGAGGAACCGGACACCTCCGGCTCCAGGTCCTCCATGCGGAAGGCGGGCCCGAAGGTCACGGTGACGTCTGCGTGGAAGAGCCGCTCGCCGCCCATGTCGGAGTCGTTGATGGGCATCAGCTTCTCCGTGCCCGTGAGCGCCACCGGGACAATGGGCACGCCCGCGCGCTTCGCGATGAGCCCCACGCCCTTCTTCGCCTGGAGCAGGCCGCCGGAGCGGCTGCGGCCCCCTTCCGGGAAGATGAGGACGGACTGGCCGCCCTTGAGCAGCTCCACGCAGCGGCGCAGCGCTTCGATGTCCGGCGAGTTGGGCGTGATGTCGATGGTGTCCATCGTCTCCGCCGCCAGCCGGGTCATCACGGTGCCGTGCAGCTTCACGCCCGCCAGGAAGACGACGCGCCGGGGACGCAGCGCCCGGTAGAGCGTGAAGCCGTCCGCGTTGGACAGGTGGTTGCAGAGGAAGAGGCAGGGGCCGTCCGGCAGGTCCTTCAGGCCGTACACCTTCGCGTGGGACAGCCGGCCCCACACGCCATGCATCAGGCCGCGCACGACATGGCGGCGCAGTCCGTAGGGGAGCAGCGACATCAGGGCGAAGAGAAGTCGAAGCACGGGCCGGCCCACGTCCTTTCCGGATGCCCCTGGTCACCAGGGGGAGTGATGGCTGGACGTCCTTCTGGAAGATGTAGTCCTGCCCGGTGGGGTGGGTCAGCGGTCCTCCGGGAGCGCTGGCCCACTCGCCTGCCCTTTCGTCTTCCAGCCAACGAAGGGCCCCCCCCGTGGTCCGGGTGCGGAAGGGCGCGCCGCCCGCGAGCACGTCCGCGCGGCCCCGCACCCCGCGTGTTATGGGGAGCCGCATGAGCGCCGAAGCCACGCCCTCCCGAGCGAAGCGGCCCGTCGAGTACGAGGCCACCATCACCGACCTCCGGATGGAGACCCACGACACGGCGACGCTGTCGCTGGAGCTGGACGCGAGCGCGGGGCCGCTCGACTACAAGGCAGGCCAGTTCATCAACATCGACCCGCACCAGTTCCGGTCGCTCGCGCAGCAGTGCGCGTACCTGCAGGAGCAGAAGGGGCGCAAGGAGCCGCCGCGCTCGTACTCGCTCGCCTCCGCGCCGCACGAGCGGCACGTGGCCATCACGGTGAAGGACGAGGAGTTCATCCCCGGCGTCACCCGCTACCCGCCGCTCCTGTCGCCCCTGCTGGTGCACGGGCGGCTGGTGGGCGCGAAGCTGAAGGTGACGGGCTTCATGGGGCCGTACGTGCTGCCGGACGACGTGACGGAGCGGGCGGACCACGTGCTGCATGTGGTGGCGGGCTCCGGCGCGGTGCCGAACTTCGCCATCGTGAAGGACGCGCTGCACCGCGGGCTGAAGCTGCGGCACACGTTCCTCGCGTCCAACAAGACGTGGGGGGACATCCTCTACCGCGAGGAGCTGGCCGCGCTGGAGCGGGCGGCGCCGGACCGGGTGCGGGTGGTGCACACGCTCACGCGTGAGACGGATGAAGCGAAGTACGGCCCCCAGGTGCGCAAGGGCCGCGTCGCGGAGGCGCTCCTGCGCGAGCTGATTCCCGCGCCCGACACCTGCCTCGTGTACGTGTGTGGGCCCGCCATCACCCCGTGGGACCGGCGCAAGGCGCTGGAGACGCGCACGCCCGCCACGCCGCGCTTCATGGAGGCGGTGCTGGGCCACCTGCACGAGCTGGGCATCCCGGACAAGCGCATCAAGCGCGAGGCCTACGGCTGACGCATCAGTGCGTCGTGACGTCCACGGGAGGCAGCTGGTCGAGGAACGACAGCACGTGCTCGGCCGTCTCACGGGGCTTCTCCATCGGGAACAGGTGCGAGGCGAGCGGCAGCGTGTCCACCCGCGTGCGCTTCATCTCACGCTCCGCCCGCGCCAGCGCGTCGGGAAGCAGCGTGTCGGAGCGCTCGCCGCGCAGCACCAGCGTGGGCGCCATGTTGGCGCGGATGAGCTTCCACGGATCCGAGGGGAAGGTCTCGAAGATGCGGGCCTCCCACTCGCGCGGGAAGCGCAAGCGGAAGTCGCCCGCCTCCGTGGGCAGCAGCCCGTGCGTGATGTAGTCGCTGAAGCAGTCCGCGTCCCAGTCCTTGAACAGCTTGCGCTGGCGGTACGCGGTGGCCGCCTCCTCACGCGTCGCCCAGCGCTCCCTCCGCCGCAGCGCGCCCTGTACGATGGCGGTTCGGTCCATGCGGCCCAGCAGCTTCATCAGGCGCAGCCCCCACAGCCGGGACCCGGTGATGAGCACGGGGTCCAACGCCACCACCGCGCGGAACAGCCCCGGGTTCGCGGCGGCGGCCATCAGCGTGCTCGTGCCGCCCACGCTGTGCCCCACGCCCAGCACGCCAGAGCGCCCCCGCGCCTTCAGCTCGCGCGCCAGGTCCTCGCCCAGCTCCTTCCAGGTCGTGAGCGCCTTCGGGTCCTGGCCCGGCACCAGCGGACGCATGCGCAGCGACACCACGTGGTAGCGGGTCGCGAGCCGCGTGAAGAGCTTCCGGTACGTCTCCGGAGGAAAACCGTTCGCGCAGGCGAAGTGCAGGAGCGGCCCGCTCCCACCCCAGTCATCCAGCTCCAAGGCCATGCCCCTTCCCATCAACACCCTCCACCGCGTCGCGGCGGAGGGACTTCACGGCTCGCCCCACTCGTATCCGGTGCCCTGACAGCCACCGGCCGGCCCCATCCCGGGACGAGACTCCGTACCCCGACATTCAGACACCGCGAACGCCGCCCTGGGTCCTGCCGCCGAGCCCGACCTCCGGCATTGACGTCATCCTGACCGGGACCCCTGACGTGCCCACGTCCTCCGACATCCTCCCGGAGGCTTCCTCAAGGAACCCGGCCCCCTGGAATGTCTTCCCGTGCGCATCGCCCGGGCGGAGGGCATGTAACGCCTGCCCGGCCGCCGCGCACGGCCGGGGGGCGTCCTTCCCGGTGGGGGGGAACACGCTTCCCCCTCCCGTGAGGTCGCCTGCCTCGCCCTACGGTCCAGGTGGGGTCCGCTTGCGTTCAGGATTCGGACGGCGCCGCGGGCGCTGCGTCCGGCATGGGCTCCGCGTCCGGCGTGGGCTCTGGAGCCAACTCCGACGCCGTCGTGGACGACTCCTGCGCACCACCACCGGCCGCGCCCGCGGGCGTGATGCCCAACAGCCGCGTCAGCCGGGGCTGTACGCCCGTCTCCGCCAGCAGCGCCTGGAGCTGCAGCCGCGCGCGCCGGTTGTCCCGGTGGACGCGCCGCCCGAGGATGAGCTCGTTCTTCAACGAGTGCTCCCACCCGGTCAGCTCCGTCACCGTCACCTGGTAGCCGTACGCCTCCAGCGTCAGCGCGCGGATGACGTTCGTCAGGTGAGAGCCGAACTCGCGCCGGTGCCACGGGTGCTGGAAGAGCAGCGACATGGAGCCGGCCGGCTTCGCCTTCTTCTCCTTCAGCTGCGCGGCCACCTCCGCCTGGCAGCACGGCACCACCGCCACGTGGTCCGCGCCGTGCTTGATGGCCGCCACCAGCGCGTCGTCCGTGGCGGTGTCGCACGCGTGCAGCGCCATCAGCACGTGGATGCGCTCCGGGTACTCCGCCGCGTCGATGTGCGCCGTCTGGAAGCGCATCCGGTCGAAGTGCAGCCGCTCGGCGCGGCCCTTCGCGCGCTCCGTCAGGTCCGGCCGCCCTTCGATGGACAAGAGCTCACCGCCCGCCGCGTCCTTCAAGAACAGCTCGTAGACGACGAAGCCCAGGTACGCGTTGCCGCTGCCCGCGTCCACCACCAGCGGGTTCGTGTGGCGCGTCTGCACGTCCTCCATGGCGGGGCGGAGCAGGCCCACCAGGTGGTTGACCTGCTTGAGCTTGCGCAGCGCATCCGCGTTGAGGTTCCCCTCGCGCGTGAGCAGGTGCAGCTCACGCAGGAGCGCTTGGGACTGGTCCGGGAGCAGCTCCTTGCGGACCTGCGGCGCCTTGACGTTGCGTCTCAGACGGACACCACTTCGGTGACCTCCGGGATCATCTCCCGGAGCCGGCCCTCGATGCCCATCTTCAGCGTCGCCGTGGACGACGGGCAGCCCGCGCACGAACCCTTCATGTGCAGGTACACGATGCCGTCCTCGAAGCGGTCCAGCGTGATGTCACCGCCGTCCTGCGCCACGGCCGGGCGGATCTCCTCGTCCAGGATGAACTGGATGCGCTGCTCCACCGTGCCGTCCGCGGACACCGTCTGGCGCGCCGCCGCGACGGCCGCCTCGTCCACCACCGGCAGGCCTTCCGACAGGTGCGTGTCCAGCGTGGACATCACGGAGTCGTTGAGCTCGTCCCACTCGCCGGACTCGCCCTTCGTCACCGTGACGAAGTTCGTGCCCAGCATCACCGCCGTCACGCCCTGGATGTCCATGAGCCGCAGCGCCAGGGGCGACTTCGCCTGCGCTTCGTCCCGGTTGGTGAAGTTCACGGCGCCACCCCCCAGCAGCTTGCGGTCCACCACGTACTTCAGCGTGCTGGGGTTGGGGGTCCACTCGAGCTGGATGTTCACTGACATGCTGTTCTCCCTACGAAAGTCCGCTTCCTCTAAAGGGCGCCGGGCCCCATAGCAACCTGTCCGGCTGTCAGGCAAACGCCCCGCGCTGGCCATTCACTCCGGATGGAGCCCGACCCGTCACCGATGTAAGACATGGCCCCATGCCCTACCCGCCCCGCCTCGCCCACCTCGCCACCAAGGCCGTGGTGGTGGCCAAGCTGAGCCCCACCTACGCGGACGCCCACCGCGTGGACGCCGAAGAGGCCTCCCAGCGCCTCTCCACCGCCCTCTCCGGGCGCCTGCTGACCTCCCTTTTGGAGGCCACCTGGACGCAGATGCTCGGGGGCACGAAACGTCTCAAGGAAGAAGGCCTCCTGGAGAAGGTGGCCGCCACCCTGAGCGACCGGCCCCAGCGGCCAGGCAAGGTCGCCACCGTGACGGCCGGGTGGAGCGCCTTCCTCATCCTGGTGGACCTGGAGGTGGGCACCGCCAGCGACGCCGCCCGCCGGGTCATGGAGTCGGACGAGGGCCGCAAGCGCGCCGCCGCGGGGCTCATGGAGGTCGCCGGCTTCCTCGCCCAGGAGCTCACGCGCGGCAAATAGGGCGGCCCGCCGGTCGTGGCGGCAGCCGCCACCCGCCGTTATAGGCTGGCGCTCGCCACGTCCATGTCCGCCCCGCTCCCCACCACGCTGCGCCTGCTCACCTCCATCACCGACGTTCCCGCGTCGGCCTGGGACGCGCTCGTGGACCCGGGGTCGGTGCCGTTCCTGGAGTGGGGCTTCCTCGCCGCCCTGGAGGAGAGCGGCAGCGTGGTGCCCGAGCGCGGCTGGCACCCGCGCCACCTCACCCTCTGGCGGGGCTCACGCCTGGTCGCCGCCGCGCCCGCGTACTTGAAGAACGACAGCCACGGCGAGTTCGTCTTCGACGCCGCCTGGGCCACCACCGCCGAGCGCGCGGGCATCCGCTACTACCCCAAGCTCGTCCTGGGCGTGCCCTTCACGCCCGCCACCGGCCGCCGCGTGCTGGTGGCCCCCGGCGAGGACGCCCCGTCCCGCGAGGCGGAGCTGTACAGCGCCGCGCTGGAGTACGCGCGCGCGGAGGGGCTCTCCAGCGTCCACGTCCTCTTCCCCACCCCGGAGGAGCTGCCGGTGCTGGAGGCGCAGGGCTACGCGCTGCGCCTGGGCGTGCAGTACCTGTGGCGCAACGCGGGCTACCGGACGTTCGAGGACTTCCTCGGCCGCTTCCGCTCCAAGCGGCGGCACCAGATTCAGCGTGAGCGGCGCGAGATGGAGGACCAGGGCATCACCCTGCGCACGCTCCGGGGAGACGCGCTGGAGGAGGTGGACGCGGCCTGCGCCCACCAGCTCTACGTCTCCACGGTGGACCGCTACCCGTGGGGCGTGCGGTCGCTGACCGAGGACTTCTTCGCCCGCCTGCTCGCCAGCTTCAAGCACCGGTGCGAGTTCGTGGAGGCCCGGCGGGAAGGCCGCAGGGTGGCGGGCGCGTTCAACTTCACCGGGCCGAGCACGCTGTACGGCCGTTATTGGGGTGCGCTCGAGGAACATCCGTTCCTGCACTTCAACGTGTGCCTCTACCACCCGGTGGAGGACTGCATCGCCCGGGGCCGCGAGCGCTTCGAGCCCGGAGCAGGCGGCGAGCACAAGCTCACCCGGGGTTTCGAGCCGCACCTCACATACAGTGCGCATCTGTTCCTTCACCCCGGCCTGGACCGGGCAGTGCGCGGCTTCCTGGCGCACGAGCGGGCAGCCGTCGAGAGCGGCCTGCCGCTGTGGTGGGCGGAGACGGGTTTCAAGGAGCGGGTCTGAAGCGGTTTCAAGCAGGGCCCGCCAATGGTTCGCGAAGCGAAGGCAAGGGAGTCCGCAAGCCCATGGCTCAGAAGCACCAACACGATGACGGCCAGGTCGTCACGGAGGCCGTCCCCAAGCAGAAGCTGAAGAGGCCGACGCTCTACAAGGTCCTCCTGCACAACGACAACTACACCACGCGCGAGTTCGTCGTGGCCGTGCTCAAGGAGATCTTCCACAAGTCGGAGACGGATGCCGTGCAGATCATGATGCACGTTCATTACAACGGCATCGGTGTGGCGGGCGTTTATACCTACGACGTCGCCGAGACGAAGCTCAAGACAGTGGAGGCCGCGGCGAGGGACAACGGGTTCCCCCTGCGGCTGTCCATGGAACCCGAGGAAGGCTGAACCGTGGCAGGACCATCGATTGCCAAAGAATTGCAGGCCAGCTTCCGCACCGCGCTCGACGAGGCGCGGAAGATGCGTCACGAGTACCTGACCCTGGAGCACCTGCTCCTGGCCCTCACCCGTGAGTCGCGCACCCGCGAGGTGCTCAAGGGCTGCGGCGCGAACGTCAAGCGCCTGCAGGAGAACCTGACCTCCTTCCTGGAGGAGACGGTCGAGCGCCTGCCCGACGACGTGGACGCCGAGCCGCAGCAGACCATCGGAGTGGAGCGCGTGCTCCACCGCGCCGCCATGCACGCCCTGTCCGCCGAGCAGAAGTACATCGACGGGGGCGACGTGCTGGTCGCCATGTTCCGTGAAGAGGAGAGCCACGCGCTCTACCTGCTGCAGCAGGAGGGCGTCACCCGCCTGGACCTGCTCAACTTCATCTCCCACGGCACCACCAAGGACGGCGAGTCCGAGGGCGAAGCGCGCCCCACCCCCGCTGGTGACGACGAGGACGGCGAGTCCCAGAAGAAGAGCCCGCTGGAAGCGTACGCCGTGCAGCTCAACGTGGAGGCGAAGGCGGGCCGCATCGACCCGCTCATCGGCCGCGACAAGGAGCTGGAGCGCACCATCCAGGTGCTCTGCCGCCGCCGCAAGAACAACCCGCTCTACGTGGGTGAGGCCGGCGTGGGCAAGACGGCCATCGCTGAAGGCCTGGCGCTCCACATCACCGAAGGCCGCGTGCCGGAGGCGCTGAAGGACGCGGTCGTCTACTCGCTGGACATGGGCGCGCTGCTCGCGGGCACCAAGTTCCGCGGCCAGTTCGAGGAGCGCCTGAAGGGCGTGCTCAAGGCGCTCCAGGAGCTGCCGGACGCCATCCTCTTCATCGACGAAATCCACACCATCGTCGGTGCCGGCGCCACGAGCGGCGGGTCCATGGACGCGTCCAACCTGCTCAAGCCGGCGCTGGCTTCGGGCCGGCTGCGCTGCATTGGCTCCACGACGTTCCAGGAGTTCAAGGCGTCGTTTGAACGCGACCGCGCGCTGTCCCGCCGCTTCCAGAAGATTGAAGTGGACGAGCCCAGCGTGGAGGACACCGTCAAGGTGCTGGAGGGCCTGCGCAGCCGCTACGAGGAGCACCACCACGTGAAGTACGGCGAGGGTGCGCTCCAGGCGGCGGCGGAGCTGGCGGCCAAGCACATCAACGACCGGTTCCTGCCGGACAAGGCCATCGACGTCATCGACGAGGCCGGCGCCGCGGAGCGGCTCAAGCCGGAGGGCGTGCGCACGGGCGTCGTCTCCGCGCACGACGTGGAGCAGGTCGTCTCCAAGATGGCCAAGATTCCGGCCAAGAGCGTGTCCGCGAGCGAAGGCATCCAGATTCAGAACCTGGACAAGGAGCTCAAGGGCGTCATCTACGGGCAGGACAAGGCCATTGAAGAGATGGTGGGCGCCATCAAGCTGTCGCGCTCCGGCCTGCGCGCGCCGGAGAAGCCCATTGGCAGCTTCCTCTTCTCCGGCCCCACGGGCGTGGGCAAGACGGAGCTGGCGAAGCAGCTGGCGCAGAGCCTGGGCGTGGAGTTCCTGCGCTTCGACATGAGCGAGTACTCCGAGAAGCACACGGTGAGCCGCCTCATCGGCGCGCCTCCGGGCTACGTGGGCTTCGACCAGGGCGGCCTGCTCACGGACGCCGTGCGCAAGCACCCGTACGCGGTGCTGGTGCTGGATGAGATTGAGAAGGCCCACCCGGACCTCTTCAACATCCTGCTCCAGGTGATGGACCACGCGACGCTCACGGACAACAACGGCCGCAAGGCGGACTTCCGCAACATCATCCTCATCCTGACCACCAACGCGGGTGCGCAGGAGATGAGCACCAAGGCCATGGGCTTCGGTGACACCAGCGTGGTGGTGGACGGCTCGCGGGCGAAGAAGGCCATCGAGCGCACCTTCACGCCGGAGTTCCGCAACCGGCTGGACGGGTGGATTCTGTTCTCCGGCCTGCCCCCCGAGGTCATCCTCAAGGTCGTGGACAAGGAAGTGCGCCTGCTCCAGAAGGTGCTCGACGAGAAGAAGGTCAAGCTGGAGCTCACGCCCGCCGCCCGCGCGTGGCTGGCCGAGCACGGCTACGACCCCGCCTTCGGTGCGCGCCCCATGGCGCGGCTCGTGGACAACACCCTCAAGAAGCCGCTCGCGGAGGCGCTGCTGTTCGGCTCCCTCAAGAGCGGTGGCGTGGCCCGCTTCGACGTCGTGGACGACGCCGTGAAGCTCCAGGCGGAAGCCACCGAGGCCGTGCCGGCTTAAGGCGCCACGGAGTGAATCATCCGAGGCCCCGGGCCCCCTTCATGGGGACTCGGGGCCTTCGTGTTTCCTACTCCGGCTTGGACTCGACCTTGTACGCACCCACGGCGCTGGAGAGCTGCTCGGAGATGATTTGCAGCGTGGTGGCCGCCTCACCGGTGGAGCCGATGCGGGCCACGGTGTCGTCCATCATCTTGGACAAATCATTCACCGCCAGGGTGATTTGATTGATGCCCACGTTCTGCTGATTCACCGCGGCGGCGATCTGCCGGACGGCGGCGGCGTTGTCCTGGACGATGGAGGACAGCTCGCGCAGGTTCTGCCCGCTGTCGCGCACCTGCGCCAGGCCCGCCTCCATCCGCTCCGCGCCGCGCTCCGTGATGCGCACCGCGGCGGTGACGGAGTTGGCGATGTCGTCCAGGAGCTCCCGCACCCGCGTGGTCGCCTGGATGGACTGGTCCGCCAGGGCGCGGATTTCGCGCGCCACCACGCTGAAGCCCTTGCCGTGCTCACCGGAGCGCACCGCTTCGATGGCCGCGTTGAGCGCGAGCATGTTGGACTGGTCCGCCAGGTCCTTCACCGTCTGGGTGATGCCGCCAATCTGGCGCGTGCGCTCACCCAGCTCCAGGATCTTCTCCGCGATCTCGCCCACCTGCGCGCGGATGTCGTTGAGGCCCGCCATCGTCTGCTCGATGGAGGCCTCGCCCGCCTTGGCCAGGGAGTCCGCGCGCTCGGCGACGCTGAGCACGCTCTCCGCCTTCTGCGCGGCCAGCGTGGACGTCTGCTTGATTTCCTGCGCCGTCACCTGCGTCTCCTGGAGCGCGGCGGCCTGGCGGGAGATGGTCTGCGCCTGCTCGGTGGAGGACGCGTTGAGGTGGTCCGTGGACTGGGTGAGCGCGGTGGCGGCGTGCTGGAGGTTGACCGTCACCTCGCGCAGCTTGCCCACCATCTGGGAGAAGGAGTTGGACAGCCGCCCCACCTCGTCGTTGCCGCGCGCCTGGATGGGGCGGGTGAGGTCGCCGGACGACACGATGTGGCCCGCCACGGACGTGAGCTCCGCCAGCGGCCGCACGATGCTCCGGCCGAACAGCGCCGCCAGCACCACGCCGCCCGTCACCAGCAGGAGCGCGAACGCCAGCATCTCCCAACGCAGCGCATCCACCCTCGCGTCGATGAACTCGCGCGCCATGCCCACGTGCACGGTGCCCAGCCGCCCCTTCTCCGCCACGGCCGCCGCGACATCCAGCGCGCGCAGCGTCTTGCCGCCGCGAAGGATGCGCACCTCCGGCACCACGCGCGTGCGGCCCTTGCCCACTCCGGGCTGCGCGTCGAGCGCGGCCTTCAGGTTCTCCGGGAAGGCGCCCTGGAACGAGTGCACCAGCACGAAGCCCGTGGGGTCCTGGATGAAGATGTAGGCCAGGTCCTCGCGCTCGCGGAACGTCTCCAGCAGCGGCTGGAGCGAGCCCATGCCCGCGGACACGCCCTGCTCCGCCGCGATGGCCAGGCTCAGCGCCACGGCCTCACCCTCGCTGGCGTGGCGCTCCTCCAGGTTGGACTCCAGCTGGCGGGTGGCGATGAGGGTGAGCAGCAGCGCCACGGAGGCGCTGATGACGGCCGTGACGAGCACGAACTTCGGCGCGAGCCCGAGCCCGCGCAGGAAGGAGACAGGGTGCGCGGCGGAGGGCTTCAAGGGAACACTCCCGGGGTGGCGTCTTCAAGCGGCCGGCGGGCGGCCCTCCGACGCCAGGGACAACGCAGGCGACTGCGGTTCGTGGGTGGGAAACGGCTCACCGGGGCCCCCCCTCCGGGCCACGGGAAGGACGGAACGACGGACGCTGACAGCTCTGCAGGATGAGGTCCGCCACCAGCGCGAGCGGAGTGCCCCCATCCGTGGCCTTCAACTCCACGGCGGCGCGAGGCATGCCGTAGACGACGCTGGACGCCTCGTCCTGAGCCAGGGTGACGCCCCCGGCCTGACGGATGGCCAGCAGGCCCCGCGCGCCGTCCTCGCCCATGCCGGTGAGCACGGCGCCGCCGCTGCGCCGGCCGTACGCCATGGCCAGCGAGTTCAGGAGCACGTCCCCGTTGGGACACGGACCGCCGTGGCTGCGCTGCAGGCGGGCCAGCCCGATGCTGTCCACCAGCAGGTCATGGCCATCCAGCGGGAAGTACACGCGCCCCGGCTCCAGCCGCTCGCCGTCGCGCGCCACGCCCACCTGCAGCTCGCACACCTGGGACAGCCAGCGCACCATGCCCTGGGTGAAGCCCACGGTGATGTGCTGCGCGATAAGCATGGGCACCGGCAGGTCGCGGGGCAGCTTGGCCAGCACCTCCGCCAGCGCGGGCGGCCCACCGGTGGAAGCGACGACGCCGAACACGTCCACCCGCGCCCCGCTGGGCATGGGCGGCGGCGCCACGACGCGCGGACGGCGGGAGATGACGGGCACCTCCGCCATCAGGCACACGGAGTGGGCCAGGTCCCGGCCCCAGCGGCGCAGCTCCTCCGCGTTGGTGACGTTGGGCTTGCCGATGAGCTCCAGCGCTCCGGCGCTCATCGCCTGGAAGCCCAGGTCCACGCCGCGCTGCTCCGCCACCGCGCTCACCACCAGGATGCGCGCGGGGGCCTGGGACATGATGTGCCCGATGGCCGCCGGGCCATCCAGGCCGGGCAGCAGCAGGTCCATGGTGATGACGTCCGGGCGAAGCAGGCGCGCCAGCTGCACGGCGCGGTTGCCGTCCCCCGCCCGGCCCACGACCTCGATGCGCGGCTCCTCCGTGAGCAGCGCGGTGAGGGTGTTGGCCATGGTGGGCGAGTCATCCACCACGAGCACGCGAATGGGCTTCTTCGAGCTCACGCGCGGCTCCCCCTGCGGCTCATCACGTCCAGCACCTCCGCGAGCAGGCGGCCCGCGGCGCACTCGCGCTTGCTGAGGAAGCCGTCCGCCCCGGATGCCAGGCCCCGCTCGCGCGCCACGGTGCTGTCGTGCGCGGAGACCAGGATGACGGGCAGCGTGCGTGTGTCCTTGCGATCGCGAAGCCGCGCGATGAGTTCGATGCCGTCCATCTCTTCCATGTCCAGGTCACAGATGACGACGTCGTAGGTGTCCGCCTGCAGCCGCTCCAGCGCCCGCGCCCCGCTGGCCGCCAGGTGCACCTGGAAGCCACCGGCCTCCAGCATCGCCCGGTGCAGCGCGCGCGCGGTGAGCGAGTCATCCACCACCAGCGCCCGCCGGCTCACCGCGGACACCGTCACCTTCTCCGAATCCGACACCACCCAGTCCGGACGGAGGATGAGCAGCAGCTCACCCCGGCTGAGCGTCGCCGCGCCCTGCCAGGCCGCCACCTCACGCACCTCCGACGGCAGCGGGCGGATGACCAGGTCCCGGTCCCCCACCACCGCGTCCACGCCCAGCGCCACGCGCTTGCCGCCGCTCTGCACGATGAGCAGCGGCTGGCCTTCCGCGGGCGGAGACGACGCGCGCAGCCCCAGCCGCGCGCCCAGGTCCACCACCGGCAACAGCTGCCCCTGGTGTTCCAGGTGCGTGCGGCGCTTGCCCACGCGCAGCATGTCCGGGCGCGCCAACTGCGTGGACTCCACCGCCAGCATGGGCAGGCCCACGAACTGCTCCAGCGCGCGCACCATCAGCACCGGAGAGCTGCCCAGGTCCACCGGCAGGGTCAGCACGAAGCGCGTGCCCTGCCCGCGCGTGCTCGACACCTCGATGCGGCCCTGCAGCGACTCCACCGTGGCGCGCACCGCGTCCAGGCCCACGCCGCGCCCGGAGGTGTCCGTCACGTCCGAGCGCGTGCTGAAGCCCTCGCGGAAGATGAGCTCGCGCACCTGGTTGTCGTTGAGGCGCGCCACCTCCTCCGCGGTGACCAGCCCGCGCTTCTCCGCGGCCTTGCGCACCTGCGCCAGGTCGATGCCGCGCCCGTCGTCGCTCGCCTCCAGGTACAGGAGGTTTCCCTGCTGCTCCACGCGCAGCGTGAGCGCGCCCTCGTGGTGCTTGCCGGCCTTCTCGCGCTCGGCGGGCATCTCCAGGCCGTGGTCCACGGCGTTGCGCAGGATGTGCACGAGCGCGCCCTGGAGCTTCTCCAGCAGGCGCCGGTCCAGCGACACCTCCGCGCCCACCACCGACAGCCGCGCTTCCTTCCCCAGCTGGCGCGACAGGTCGCGCACCATGCGCTGCAGCGGGTCCAGGATGGTGCGCGTGGGGCGCGTGGTGATGGCCTTGAGGCCATCCTCCAGCGCGTCCACGACGTCGCTCGTCTCCTCGCCGTCGGTGCGCAGGGAGCGGCCCGTGCCGGACAACAGCGTGCGCGCCTCCGCGGTCTCCGCCAGCAGGCCCTGCTTCGCGAGCAGCGAGGACACCCGCTCCAATTCCCGGCTGCGCTCCTCCACCCGCAGGCGCACCTCGCGCAGGCGCTCCACCTCGCGCATCAGCGACGTCACCTGGTTCGCGCTCACGCGCCACCCGGCGTCGGAGGACTCCCCCACGGGCTCCGGCGACGACAGCGCTTCGGCCGGGACAGGCGGGGTGCCGGCCGCGGGGGGCGGGCCACCGGCCACGACAGGCTGCGCCTGAGCGAAGGCGCCCCCCGGCAGCACCGCGGCCTCCTCCGGGGGCGGCGCGGCGGAGACCAGCTGGGCCAGCGCGGCGGCGGGGTTCGGCAGGTCGTCCCCGCGCCCGTCCGCGTGCGCCTGGGCGCGCAGCATGAAGAGGTCCAGCCCGTGCAGCAGCACGTCCACCACCGGGCGCGGCATCTTCTGCGTGTGCGCCTTGAGCGGCGCCAGCGCGTCCTCCAGCTTGTGGGCGATGTCGCCCAGGTCCTGGAGCCCCAGCGACGCGGCGCTGCCCTTCAGCGTGTGCAGGTGCCGGCCCAGCCGCGTGTAGATTTTCGCGAGCGCGTCGTTCTCCAGCCCCTCGCGCTCCAGCTCCAGCAGGTCCATGGTGACCTTCTGGATGACCTCCTGGGCCTCCACGGCGAAGCCCGCCACCAGCGGCTGCAGCATCGGATCAACGGGCATGTCGTACTCCCCCGTCGGACCGGCCGAACAGGCGCTTCGGGTCGATGAGGTGGATGAGCTGCCGGTCGTGGGTGAAGACCTCCACCACCGGGCCCTCCGCACGGGCGCGCGCGGCCTCCACGGACGCGAGCGGCAACGTGGTGGGACGCGGAATCGCCTCGCAGTCGAGCGCGCACAGCTCGCCGTCGCCCCGGTCCACCACCAGCAGCACGGCAGGATCCTGCCGCCACCCGTGGCCGCCCAAGAGCGACGCCAGGCTCAGCGCGGACAACACCTGCCCCTGGAAGCGCAGCACGCCAATCACAGCGGGCGCGGACAACGGCACCGGCGTCACCATGCGCAAGGGCAGCGCGGCGCGCAGTGACTCCAGCGGCAGCGCGTAGCGCTCCTCGCCCAGCGGGAACTCGGCGATCCAATGGACCGCCTCCTCCACCGTCGACTCGCCCTGCTCGCGCAGGCGCGCGGCCCGGCGCGCGAGCAGGTCCCGCGTCTCCGACTCCAGGGTTTCGTCCACCAGCGGCGTCGCCTTCATTCCAGCGCCCCCAGATTCAGGTAGGCGTCAGCGGACGCCAGATAGAAGCGCGCGGGCAGCGCCTCCGGTCCATCCACCAGCGTGTCCGGTGGCAACTGCCCCGCCCGCGTGCGCAACGCGCGCATCAGCGGGAAGGCCGCGTCCCGGGAGCCCGCGCGCTCGCGCAGGAGCGCCAGCTCCAGGAGGCCCGGCAGGTAGTCCGGCGCCTGCTTCACGAGCAGCTCCAGCACCGCCGTCGCTCCGGCCACGTTGCCCTCTTCGATCCGCTCCAGCGCCTGCAGGTGCATCCGCGCGGGCGAGGGCGGCGGGGACGGCGGCGGCGCGGGCAACACCGGCATGGGCGCGGACAGCCGCCGGGGCGCGGGCGTCATGCGCGGCACGGGCACGGGCTGCGTCGTGGGCAATTGCGCGAAGGTGCGCTCCTCCGGGCGGGGCTTGCGGAAGGCCTGCAGCTCCGGAGGCCCCTCGCGCGTGAGCCCCGGCGGCGCGCGGTCCACCTCCACCGTGCCCAGGAACAGGAGGCCCCCCGGCACCAGCGCCCGCGCCAGGTGGACGATGGCCGCGTCGCGCGCGGACGGAGAGAAGTACGTGAGCACGTTGCGGCAGAGGATGAAGTCGAACTGCCCGAAGCGCTCCGGCAGCGGCGCCAGCAGGTTCGCCGGAGCGAAGCGCGTCACCTTCCGCACCTCCGGGAGGATGGACACCTGCCGCCCGTTGAGCAGCTCGTAGACGGGGTGCAGCGCGGGGGCGGACTCGCGCCGGGACCACGCGCCGTAGGTGCCGCGCCGCGCGGCCTCCAGGCTGGCCTCATGCAGGTCCGTGCCCACCACCTCCACCGGCATGCCCGCGGGCGCGCACGCCAGCAGGCACGCGGCCAGCGAATAGGTCTCCTCGCCGGTGGCGCACCCGGCGCTCCAGCCGCGCAGGTGCATGGCGCCGTGGCGCAGCGCGGTCGGAATGCCCTCCTGCGTGATGTAGCGGAAGTGCTCCGGCTGGCGGAAGAAGTACGTCTCCCCCACCAGGACCGCGCGCACCAGCGTGTAGGCCAGCGGCGAGCCCAGCTGCTGCAATTCGCTCAGGACCTCCGTGGGCACGCGCCCCCGGGCCAGCTCCGCCCGCAGCACGCGCTCCACCGCCTCCTGGGCGATGGCGTCGTCCCGGAAGCCGGTGGTATCCGCCACCACTTCCCGGGCACGGGCCAGAAGCCTCGGGTCGAGCCCCGCACTCATGCGCTCCGCTCTTCCTCCACCGGCGCGAGCAGCGCGGGCAGGTCACGCAAGAGTCCCCGCCCGATGAACACCTTCGGATCCAGGATGGGCAGCGCGCGGCCGCCCGTGCGCAGCATGCCCACGAGCCCTTCCTGCAACAGCCCGTGCTCGGCGCCGCCCACCTTCTCCCGCCGGTCGATGTCGCTCGCCTGGAACTCCTCCGGGTCCTTCACCGTGTCCACGGTGAGCGCCAGCGACACACCCTCCGTTTCGATGACCACCAGCATCCGCTCCGCGATGGACACCTTGTGCTGCACGCCCAGCCGCAGCGCCACGTCCAGCACGCACACCGCCTTGCCGCGCAGCTCCACGTACTCGCGCAGGTAGGACGGCCCCGTGGGCAACGGCCGCGTCAGCGGCTGCAGCAGGACCTCCTTCACGGAGTCCAGCGGCACGGCGAACTCGCGCTCGCCCACGTTGAGCCGCAGCAGCAGCAGGGCCCCGGAGCGCGAGCGCCGGCGCGCGTTCTCCAGCGCCTCGCCCACACGCAGGAGCAGCTCGTCCGCGCGGAAGGGCTTGGCCAGGAACGCCTCCGCGCCGAAGCCCAGGCACGCCTCCGCGCGCTGCTTCTCCGAAGAGATGATGATGACCGGGATGTCCGCCGTGCCCACGTCCGCCTTCATCCGCTGGAGCACTTCGTCCCCGTCCATCTCCGGCATGGACAGGTCCAGCAGCACCGCCGCCGGGTGCAGCCGCCCCACCTTGTCCAGCGCCTCACGGCCATTGCTGGCCGTGTGGATGGTGTAGTGCCCGGAGAGGATGGCCCGCTCCAGCGCCAGGATGGCGTCGCTGTCATCCACCAGCAGCAGCGTCGGCAGGCTCACGGTCGTCAGCCCCCGCTCAGGAACTGACGCACCGTCTTGGTCAGCTCGTCGTGCGACACCGGTTTCTGGATGAAGGCGTTGGCCCCCGCCGCCGAACCGCGCTGGCGCAGGTCCTCTCCCTTCTCCGCAGTCAAGAGGATGACCGGCACCTTCTGCACCTGCGCCTGAGCGCTGGCGCGAACCTCCTTCACGAAGGTGATGCCATCCATGTTCGGCATGTTGATGTCGGCGATCACAACGCTCACCGGTACCAACCGCAACAGCTGTAGCGCGCGCTGCGCGTCCTCCGCCTCCACGATGCTGACCTTGAGGTTCATCAGGTAGATCTTGAGGATGTTGCGGACGGTCGGGCTGTCGTCCACCAGCAAGACGTTGGTGCTCACTGTGCCACGGCTCCTCGCGCAGGCTCCGCGGAGTGCGGGATGCGCCTGCGCTGCATGGGTGATCCTACCGTGAGCGCTCCGACGGGCGGAAGCGGGGGGCCCCCGTCCGCCGGGAAGCCTGGCAGGCGAATGTCTGGACTTTCCAGGAAGGTTGGATGGCCTCAGCCTTCCTTGGGCGTGGGGTTCGCGGGGACCCCTTCTGGCGGTGCTTCCACCGTCTCCACCGGGGGTGCGCCTACCGCGTGATAGCCACCGTCGACGTGAATCATCTCTCCAGTGGTGGAGGAGAGCCAATCGGACAGAAGTGCACAGGCCGTCTTCGCCACGTGGTCGTGGCTGTCCTTGTCGCTCCAGCCCAGCGGCGCCTGCTTGCCCCAGTACTGCGCCAGCGCCTTGAAGCCCGGGATGCCCTTGGCCGCCACGGTGGCGAGCGGCCCCGCGGCGAGCGCGTTCACCCGGATGCCCTTGGGCCCCAGGTCGCGCGCCAGGTAGCGCACCGTGGACTCCATGGCCGCCTTGCACACACCCATCCAGTCATAGATGGGCCACGCCTGCCGGTTGTCGAAGTCCAGCGCCACGATGGAGCCGCCCTGTGTCATCAGCGGCGCGCACGCCACCGCCAGCTCCTTCACGGAGAAGGTGGAGATGCGGAACGCGGTCTGCGCGCTCTCCCACGGCGTGTTGAGGAAGTTGCCGCCCAGCGCGTCCTCGGGCGCGTACGCGATGGCGTGCAGCACGCCGTCCACGCGGCCCCATTTCTGCCGCAGCGCCTCCGTCAGCGCCGGAAAGTGCGCCGGGTTCGTCACGTCCAGCTCCAGCACCTCCGTGCCGGGCTTGAGCCGCTTCGCGCTGCGCTCGGTGAGGGACTTCGCCCGGCCAAAGCCGGTGAGGATGACCTCCGCACCCTGCGCGATCGCGTGCTCCGCGACACCAAAGGCCAGCGACTGCGGGGTGAGCACGCCGGTGATGAGCAGCTTCTTGCCCTGAAGGAGCATGTCGGTACGTTCTCGGAAGAAGTGAGTGGAAAGAGGGGGCGAGTGCTTACCACTCCTGAACCGCCGTAGGGGCCCCCGGCCCCCGTGTCCCTTTTGCCTCGGATGTACGTCTGTTCAGCATGCCAGGGAGCCTGGCATCTCTTTTGAGCTCCTCCCAGCTGGGGGAATCCGGTGCTCGGTGAAGCTGGGCTCACGCGGGGCATGATTCCTTCTGCTCCTTGAGTGAAGACAGTCAGCCGGGCATGACGCGGTTCAACAAACCTGGGCGAAAACCCCCAAACGCGGCGCCCATCCAGTAAAAGACCCCCCGCCATGGCGAATTTCCAGGACAGCTTCCTCTCTGGTGCCAACATCGACTTCATCGAGGGGCTCTATGCCCGCTTCCTCGATGACCCCGGCAGCGTGGACGCAAGCTGGCGCGAGGTGTTCGATCGCAACAACGGCACGGGCCGCCCCATCTTCAACACGAAGCTGCTGGAGGCTCCGACACCCGCCGCACCGGAGGGCAAGGGCAAGGGCAAGGCGAACGTCGCCGCCGCCGCGCAGGCCGCCGCCGCGCCGCAGGCTTTGGTCGCTCCGGCGCAGGACATCGGGCTGCAGTCGAAGGTGGATCAGGCCATCACCGCCTTCCGCCTGCGCGGCCACCTGCGCGCGCACCTGGATCCGCTGCAGCGCCCGCGCCCGCAGCTGGGCCACGTGGCGGACGTGGCGCTGATGGATGAAAACCACTTCGCGCCGAAGGAGCTGGAGCAGGCGGTGGAGTGCAACAACGTCTTCCCGCAGCAGCGCGTGCGCCTCTCGGAGCTCGTCACGCGCCTGCGCCGCACGTACTCCGGCCCCATCGGCGTGGAGTTCATGCAGATGCTCGACAGCGAGCGTCGCCGCTGGCTCATGCAGCGCATGGAGCACAGCGAGAACCGCACGCCGTTCTCCGTGGACGAGCAGCGGCACATCCTCACCAAGCTGTCGTACGCGGAGGGCTTCGAGCACTTCCTGCACACGAAGTACGTGGGCGCCAAGCGCTTCAGCCTGGACGGCGGCGAGTCGCTCATCCCCATGCTGGACGCGATGCTGGAGGTGGGCAGCGGCATGGGCCTGAAGGAGCTGGTCATCGGCATGGCCCACCGCGGCCGCCTCAACGTGCTGACCAACATCCTGGGCAAGAAGCCGGATCAGATCTTCAGCGAGTTCGACGGCCCCAAGGACCCCAAGGCGTACCTGGGCCGCGGCGACGTGAAGTACCACATGGGCTTTTCGTCGGACCACGCCACGCGCTCTGGCAAGCACGTGCACCTGTCGCTGGCGTTCAACCCCAGCCACCTGGAGTGCGTGGGCCCCGTGGTGGAGGGCCGCGTGCGCGCCAAGCAGGACCGCGGCGGGGACACCGAGCGCACCGGCGTGGTGCCGCTGCTCATCCACGGCGACGCGGCCTTCATCGGCCAGGGCATCACGTCGGAGACGCTCAACTTCTCCGGACTCAAGGGCTACACCACGGGCGGGACGATCCACATCGTCATCAACAACCAGGTGGGCTTCACCACCGACCCGTCGGACTCGCGCACCAGCATCTACTCCACCGCCATCGCGCAGATGCTGGACATCCCGGTGTTCCACGTGAACGGGGATGACCCGGAGGCGTGCGTCCACGCGGCGCGGCTGGCGGCCGAGTACCGCCAGACGTTCAAGAGCGACGTGGTCATCGACCTCATCTGCTACCGCCGCTACGGCCACAACGAAGGCGACGACCCGTCCTTCACCCAGCCGGCGATGTACGACCTCATCCGCAAGCACCCGCCGGTGCGCGCGCTGTACGCGAAGACGCTGGCGGAAGGCGGCCGCATCACCACGGAGGAGTCGGACGCGCTCAAGCAGCGCTGCTTCCAGGACTTCGACGCGGCGCTCACCCGCGCCCGCCAGGAGAGCCAGTTCAAGGAGCCCAACGCGCTGGAGGGCCTGTGGAAGACCTACAAGGGCGGCCTCTTGAAGAACGCGCCCCAGGTGTCCACGGCGGTGGCCAAGCCCACCCTGCGTGACGCGCTCCTGAAGCTGGCCACGGCGCCGGAGGGCTTCAACGTGCACCGCGACGTGGAGCGCACGGTGCTCAAGAAGCGCCAGGGCATGCTGGAGAGCGAGGAGCTCCAGTGGAGCGAGGGCGAGTCGCTGGCGTACGCGACGCTCCTGGCGGAGGGCTACGGCATCCGCCTGTCCGGCCAGGACAGCGAGCGCGGCACCTTCAGCCACCGCCACGCGGTGCTGCACGACACGCAGACGGGCGAGGAGTTCACGCCCCTGCGCCAGTTCGCCACCGGCAAGGCGACCTTCAACGTCTGGAACAGCCCGCTGTCGGAGATGGGCGTGCTGGGCTTCGACTACGGCTACAGCCTGGACGTGCCGGACGGCCTCACCCTGTGGGAGGCCCAGTTCGGTGACTTCGCCAACGGCGCGCAGATCATCATCGACCAGTTCATCGCCGCGGCGGAGAGCAAGTGGCGCCGGCTCTCCGGCATCACGCTGCTCTTGCCGCACGGCTACGAAGGCCAGGGCCCGGAGCACTCCAGCGCGCGCCTGGAGCGCTTCCTGGACCTGTGCGCCGAGGACAACCTCCAGGTCTGCTACCCCACCACGCCCGCGCAGATCTTCCACCTGCTGCGCCGCCAGGTGCTGCGCCCGGTGCGCAAGCCGCTGGTCATCATGTCGCCCAAGAGCCTCCTGCGCCGTCCGGAGGCGACCAGCCGCATGGACGACCTGGCCACGGGCGCGTTCCAGGAAGTGATTCCGGACGCGAAGGCGAACGCCGCGAAGGTGAAGCGGCTGCTGCTGTGCAGCGGCAAGGTCTACTACGACCTGGCCAAGGCCCGGGACGAGCGCAAGGACGACTCCATCGCCATCGTGCGGGTGGAGCAGCTCTACCCGTTCCCGCAGGACGAGCTGTCGAACCTGGTGGCGAAGCTGCCGGCGCTCCAGGAGCTGTACTGGGTGCAGGAGGAGCCGCGCAACGCGGGCGGCTGGCACTTCATGTTCCCCCGCCTGCACGACCTCCTTTCCGGCCGTTCGCAGCAGCAGACGGTGAAGCTGGGCTACATCGGGCGCGCTGAAGCCGCCAGCCCCGCAACCGGTTTCACGAAGACGCACGATTACGAGCAGCAGCTCATCATCGAAGAAGCCATCCTCCGAGGACCCCAGAATGGCCGTTGAACTGAAAGTCCCTCCGCTCGGCGAATCCATCACCGAGGCCGTCGTCGGCAAGTGGAACAAGAAGCAGGGTGAGTCTGTCACCGCGGACGAGCCGCTCGTCGTGCTGGAGACCGACAAGGTCACCATCGACGTGCCGGCTCCCGCCGCGGGCAGCGTCGCGTCCATCGCCTTCAAGGAGGGCGACAAGGTCCGCGTGGGTGACGTGCTGGGCACCATCGAAGCGGGTGCCGGCGCCGCCGCCTCTCCCGCCGTGGCCGCCGCCACGCCCGCGCCCGCCCAGGCCGCGGCGCCCGTGTCCACGCCCGCCGCCGCGGCTCCGGCCGGCAGCGACACGCGCATCACCCCCACCGCCAAGAAGATGGCGGAGGAGAACCGGGTGGACGTGGGCCAGCTGAAGGGCTCCGGCACCGGTGGCCGCATCATGAAGGAGGACGTGCAGGG
>NZ_RAWN01000152.1:0-24299 GCF_003668895.1 Corallococcus sp. AB045 | reverse complement strand
GGCCAGGCCACCTCCCGCCGCCGCCGCGCCGCGCCCCTCCGGGCCGGTGAAGTGGGGCGAAATCGAGGGGCGGGTGCTGCTGACCGGGACGCCTCCCCAGGCCCCCAGCGCGCCGACCACCGCCACCGTCGCCAGCGTGTGTGGCGACCAGGCGGAGGATCGCTCGCTCGTGGTGGGGGGTGAGGGCGCCCTGGCCCACGCCGTCGTCTCGCTCCAGGACGGCGCCTCGCTCGCCGAGCCGGAGACACCCGCGCCGCAGCCCGTGCTGGACCAGAAGCAGTGTCACTACGAGCCGCCCGCGCTCGCGGCGAAGGCCGGCGGTGAGCTGCTGCTGCGCAATTCCGACCCGCTGGTGCACAACGTGCGCGCCCAGTCCGGGACGAACCGTTCTGTCTTCAACGTGGCCATGCCCCTGGAGGGCATGACCCTGCGCCGCCCCCTGCCCGCCGAACCCGGCACCGTCCAGGTCCGCTGCGACGTGCACCCCTGGATGCGCGCGGTGGTCCGCACCTTCAACCACCCGTACTTCACCACCACCGCCCCGGACGGGCGCTTCCGGATGCGCGTCCCGGAAGGGGCCCACACGCTCGTCTTCTGGCACGACCGGCTGCCCGAAGCGTCCCGGACCGTCACCGTCCGCGCCGGGGAGACCGTCCAGGTCGATCAGAGCTGGGGCGTGGAAGCACTGCGTCAGGCCGGCTCGGGGAAATAGGGCGCCCCTGACACGGTTGTCGCGTCCGGCCCCGGTGCAACGAAATCGCCGGCCAGGGGTTCCGTATAAGTGCCTGGAAGCACGCCCCTTGTTCAGACTTCTGTCTTGGTGGCAAAATTGCTTTCTCGGAAGCCAACACTTCCGCCTGAGGGGGAGTCGTCATGCATCAGACCAGGAAGCAATCCACGGTGTCCGCGGAGGCGGAGCGCCTGCCCATGGGGGCGCGCCGCAAGGACACCCGGCCGGTGGGCATGCAGGAGATGGGGCCCAACCTCTACGAGAAGATCGAGAGCGCGCTCACCGAGCTGTCGCTGGCGTCCTCGCACGAGCGCCTGAGCGGTACCTGAGAAGTCACGTCCCGGAGCGGTGTGGGCCCCTGGGGAGGGGCTCCCGTCTCCGGGCAGGCCGTTTTTGAGCCCGGTGGGAGCGCGGAAACGGCAACGGGGCCCGCCCGAGCAGCTCGGGGGACCCCTGATGCGGCAAGCGTGTGAGGGCGACCCTTACAGGTCGTCTTCTTCGGAGGTCTCGGTGGTGGCCTCGGCGTCCTCGTCATCGCTGAAGGAGTCGAGGTTCTCCTCGTCCTCCTCGGCCGCGGGCGTCTCCTCGGGCTCGGGCTCGATGACCTTCGGAGCGGCGGCCAGGCGGCCACGCCGACCCTCGGTGGGCTTGGCGACCACGTTCTCCCGCTGATCCGCCCCGCACTTGGGGCAGATGGGGTCCGGCTTCTTCATGTCGTAGAACTTCGTCCCGCACTTGAAGCACGAGTGCTTGGTTCCGAGATCCTTCGCCGGCATGCGCCACCCTCGTAGAAGCCTGGAGTGAAACCGAGGGCGGCTGAATAGTTGGGCCGAAGAACAGAGTCAACCGTGTGTTTGCGTGGGAGATTTCTGGCGGTAGCATCCCCGCCGGTTTCCCCCGAGAGCCGGACGCCCCCTTTGAACTTCACCTGCGACAATTGCCAGAAGCGGTACTCCATTGCGGACGAGAAGGTCCGCGGCAAGACGGTCAAGGTCCGTTGCAAGAACTGCCAGAACGTCATCACCGTGGAAGGGCCCGCCGAGGAGGAGAGCACCCGCGTGGTGTCGCTCGCCGACGTGGAGCGCATCCGGGCCCAGGAGCGTTCGCTGGCGGGAGGCGCCGCCGCGCCCGCGCCTGCGCCCGCTCCGGCACCGGTGGCCGCCGTGGCAGCTCCCGCGCCCCTGGCCAAACCTCCTGCGTCGGCCCCCCAGACACCCTGGGACGATGAGCCCACGCGCACCGCGCCTCCCCGCCAGACGGCCGGGGCACCGTGGTTCGTGATGGTGCGCAACAAGCAGGAGGGCCCGCTGGACGAGTCGGCCGTGGCCGAGTGGATGGCCGCGGGCACCATCAGCGCGCGCAGCTTCTTCTGGCGCCAGGGCATGCCGGACTGGAAGCGCGGTTCGGACATCCCGGAGCTGGCCGCGCTGCTCGCGCCCGCCGCAGCGCCGGAGCCGCCGCCTCCGCCCCCGGAGCCGCCGCCCGTGGTCGCCGCGCCGCCTGCGCGCGCCGCGCCCGCCCGCCGCGAGCCGGAGCCCCAGCAGCCCTTCTACGCGGAGAACGAGCCCGGCCCGTCCGAGGACGACGGCGGCTTCGAGCGCGACGGCGACGAGGAGGAGGGCACGCTCTTCGGCAACAACCGCGCTGCGCCCGCCCCGGTGCCCACGCCCGCCCCGCGCCGCGCGATGGCGCCGCCCGTGGAGGACGCCCCCGCGGCGAGCGGCGCGCCCCTCAACGAGCTGTTCTCCGACCTGGACCTGCCCGGTAACCGGGGCGACGGCTCGGACGAGGAGGACCCCGGTCAGGACGAGACGCGCGAAGACCCTCGCGACGACGAGGAGGAAGAGGACGCGCGTCAGGTGCAGGACTCGAAGGCCGCGCGCAAGCGTCCGGTGGTGCCGGCCCGCCGTGGCAGCCCGCTGAAGGTGGTGGCGCTGGTGCTGGTGCTGCTCATCGTCCTGCCGGTGGTGGCGCTGTTCGGCCTGTCCGCGGCGGGCATGCTGCCTCCCGCCCTCGCGGACATGGTCAACAAGGTGACCGGCAAGGCTCCGCCCCCGGCTCCGGCCCCGCGTCAGGCCGCTCCCGCTCCTACGGGCGCCGCCGAACCCGTGGCGCCTCCTCCGGCCGCCGCTGAGCCCGCGACACCGCCGCAGGGCGCCGCGGCGGGTGGCGAGGCCACGGCTCCGGCGGAAGGTTCCACGCCGTAGCCCACGTGTGAGGTGGGCCTGCTTCCGCGCGACGCGGTGGGCAGGCCCTCCCGCCACGTCCTGCTCCGGCCGGGTGCTCCGGCACGTCGAGCAGGACGCTTCGGTTCAGAGGTCGAAGTCGCCCGCGGGCGGCTTCTTGCCGCGCATCGCCTGTTCCCTCGCGGCGCGGACGTCGGCGCGCAGGGACTCGGTGGCTTCGGCGTCCACCGTCCCCGTCTCCAGGTCCACGACGTCCCCTTCGCGCACGCCGGGCGGCAGGGTGTCCAGCGCGCGGGTCACCTGCTGGCCGTCCACCACCAGCACGGCGACGTCGTCCTCGATGCGGTCCACCGTCGCCCTGGACCGGGCCTTCGTCTTCTTCTTCGTCACGGGTGACAGTCTCCCGCGGGCTCGCGGCCCGACTTCAGCGCCGCGTCACGCGTGCTCCACGTGAGCAGGTTCTCATCTTTGATGAGCCTCACGCTCCGGCAGGTGGACTTGTGGAAGATGCGCTTGTTCTTGCTCGCCATGTAGTTGCCCGTCATGGACGTGCTGGCGCTGGAGGAGGAGCGCACCGCCTTCGGAGGGGCCTCCACCGTCCGCGTGCCCTTGCGCGCGACGGGCAGGTCATCCACGTCCGTCACGTTGCTGACGCGGGCCTTGCTGTCACGCGGTGCCTCGACGACCCGCGCGGGCTCCGTCCGGATGGCGGGCGGCGGTTCGGTGGGCGCCGGCTTCACCACGGGCGCGGGCTTCGCCGTCCGCACCAGCGCCGGGCGCGGATCCAACCCCGGGAAGACGCGCCGCGTGCCGCCGGGCTCCCCCGGTGTCGGACGCTGGAGCGACAGCTCGAACTGCTTGCCGTCGCTCACCGCGTGCACCTCTCCGTTCACGTCCGTGCGGAAGGCCCGTGAGTCCACGCCGCGCAGGCGCGCGAGGAGCTCCTTCACCTTCGGGCTCTTGCCCAGGCTGTCATCCCCGCTGATCACCGCCGCCTGCGGCCGCAGCTCCTCCAGGTACGCCTGCGAGTTCGCCCCCTCCACGCCGGGCGAGGCGACCTTCAGCAGCGTGGCGGAGGACAACAGCCCGCGCTCCAGCAGCCGGGCCTCCGTCTCTCCTCGCGCGCCGCCCGCGAAGACGACCGACGTGTCGGCGTACGTCAGGCGCAGCATGATGGAGTTCGCCGCGTTGCGCCCCTCCGCGTCCGGGGCCTCCTTCAAGAGCGGCTCCGCGGGCGCCCGGGGCCAGAGCACCGTGAGGTTCACCCCGTCCTCCAGCGTCAGCCGGACCAGCTCCTTGGGCGCGGACGACGGCGGCGCGGGCGAGAGGATCTGCACCCCTCGCGAGCCCACCGCCGTCAGCAGCGCGTCGTAGGCCTTGGACGTGTCCGGCAACTGCGGCTCCATCAACCGCCGCGCGCCCACGCGCTTGAGCACCGCCTCCAGCGCGCCGTGGTGCTTCGGATCCGGCTGGGTGAGGACCACCAGGTCCAGCTCGCGGCGCAGCAGCTCCGGCAGCCGGTTCACCAGGTGCGATTCGGCGGAAGCGGGCCCGGAGTCCACCAGCACCGTGTTGCCCCGCGGCGTGACGATGAGCGCGGCCTCCCCCGCGCCCACGTCGAAGAAGTACACGTGCAGCTTCCCGTCCGGCGCGCCGCCGAAGTAGCGCGACTTCTCCGGGGGCTTCTGCGCGGGCGGCGCGGACGGCTGCTGCTGACAGGCCAGGGAGGCGAGCAGCAGCCCCACTCCCAGCGCGATGCGGGCCTTCATGGATGACAATCCTCGGCGGGGCGGCGCTCACGCAGGGCGTCGGCGCGGCTTGTGTAGACGGTGCGCTCGTTCTTCGAGCGCTTCAGGGTCTTGCAGCTCTCGCGGTGGAACACCTTGCTGCCCTTGAGCGACACGTAGCGCTCGCCCGTGGCTTCGGACGTGCCCGTGGGCGACGTGGGCTCCACCGGCTTCCGTGTCCGGGAAGCGCCGGGCTCCGGCTCCTTCTCCGTGGAGCGGCCGGAGCGGCCGTGGGGCGTGGGTTCGATGGGGCCGAGCGCCACCGGGCCTCCCACCTGCTGCGTGCCGGAGAGGCTCGCGGCCCCGGCGGTGCCCTTCGTCGAGCGCAGCGTCACGGTGGTGCCGTCGCTCACCGCCAGCACCTCGCCGTCCTGGTCGGTGCGGAAGGTGCGGGTGCGCACGTCGCGCAGGCGGCCCAGGACCTCCGGGCTCGGGTGGCCGTAGTCGTTGCCCGCGCCGCAGGAGATGACCGCCGCCTGCGGCTTCACGCGCTCCAGGAAGGCCGCGGTGGAGGAGTGCTTGCCGCCGTGGTGCGCCACCTTCAGCACCGTGGCGGTGAGGTCCACGGGCTTCCGCAGCAGCACCTCCTCCGTGGGCGGCTCCGAGTCCCCCGTGAAGAGGAACGCCGTCTTCCCATAGGTGAGCTTGGTGACGATGGAGTTCGCGTTCGCGTCCGAGCGCGTGTTCGCGAGGAACGCCTCCTGGGGCACGCGCGGCCAGAGCACGGTGAGCGCCACGCCTTCGCCCAGGCCCACGGTGAGCAGCGTCTGGGGCGCGTTGGGGTTGGGCTCCGGGCTCATCACCTGGCCCACCTCGCGGCCCACGAAGTCCAGCAGGTCGCGGTACGCCTCGCTCGGGTGGTCGAAGCCGGGGTCCATGAAGCGCCGGGCGCCCACCGCCTTCACCGCCGCGCGCAGCCCGCCCAGGTGGTCCAGGTGCGGGTGGGTGAGGATGACCAGGTCCAGCGGGCCCTTCACCAGCTCGCGCAGCCGCGCCGCCAGCCGCGTGCCGGCCTCTGGAGGCCCGCCGTCGATGAGCACCGTCTTGCCCGTGGGCGACACGATGAGCGCCGCGTCCCCCTGGCCCACGTCGAGGAAGTAGACCGAGAGCCGGCCCGGGGCAGGGGAGGGCAGGGCCGCGGGAGCCGCCGCGTAGCCCGGCACCGCCGCGAGGAAGAGGACAAGGAGTGCGAGCAGTCGCGCGAAGACCTTCACGGGTTGGAACTCTACAGCCCCGCTCCCCTTCGCGGCACCCCGTGCGTTGACCGGGCGCCCCCACCTCCCGCGAGCGCTTCCCCGAGGGCCGTTAGTGGGCTAAGGGGCGCGGCATGCCGTCCGACGCCGAAGCCTTCTTCACCGTCCTGGAAGAGCTGGTCGACCAGGCCCGTCATCGTCTGCACGCCTGGAAGCTCCAGCAGGAGGCGGCGCCGCCCGCGCCCGCCGCCGTCCTGAATCCGGAAGCCCCGCGCCCGCCCGGAGTGAAGACCGCCACCGCTCGCGTGGACCCGGCCACCCTCGTGAAGGCCTCGGACCTGGCCCCGTACATCGACCACACGCTGCTCAAGCCGGAAGCGCGCGCCGAGGACGTGGTGCGCGTGGCCGAGGAGGCCCGCCAGTACGGCTTCGCCACCGTGTGCGTGAACAGCTGCCACGTGGCCACCGCCGCGCGCGTGCTGGCCGGCGCGACCGCCGTGCCCATCGCCGTGGTGGGCTTCCCCCTGGGCGCCGCGCTGTCGTCCGCGAAGGCCTTCGAGGCGCGCGAGGCCATCCGCGCGGGCGCGCGTGAAATCGACATGGTGCTCAACCTGGGCGCGCTCAAGGCGCACGATTACCAGCGCGTGCACCAGGACATCGCCGCAGTGGTGGAGGCCAGCCACCCCATCCCCGTGAAGGTCATCCTGGAGACGGGCCACCTCACGGACGAGGAGAAGGTCGTCGCGTGCGCGCTGTCCAAGGCCGCGGGCGCCGCGTTCGTGAAGACGTCCACCGGCTTCGGGCCCGGCGGCGCCACGGTGAAGGACATCGAGCTGATGCGCGCGGTGGTGGGCGACGAGGTGGGCGTGAAGGCCTCCGGCGGCGTGCGCTCCGCGGAGGACGCCGTGAAGCTCATCCGCGCGGGCGCCAACCGCCTGGGTGCTTCCGCGTCCGTGGCCATCGTCACCGGGCAGATCTCCACCGCGCAGTACTGACCTTGCCGGAGCACGCACCGTGACCCCGAAGCAGCGAGAGGACTTCCTGCAGCAGTTGCTCGCGCTCCACGCGGAGCTGACCGGGAAGACGCCCATGCGCATCGAGCCCAACCGCACCGACGAGGCGCGCGTGGGCGGCGACGAGGACGAGCAGCCCCTCAACGAGATGATGCAGGCCATCGCCTCCAGCCGGAACCGCAACACGGACGGCACGCTGGCGCGCGTGGTGAAGGCCCTGGGCAAGCTGCGCGAGGACCCGGACTCCTTCGGCGAGTGCGAGGAGTGCGGCGACGAGATTCCCATGGGCCGGCTGAAGGCCATGCCCTACGCGGAGTTCTGCGTCGCGTGTCAGAACAACAAGGATGGCCCCAAGGGGCCGGTGCGCCGCAAGCACCTCACCGATTACAAGGGCTGAACGCCCCTCTTCAACCACGAGGCAACGCGCGATGGACACGACCGGACTCAGGGAGCGGGCGGAGGCCTGGCGCAAGGCGGATCCGGATCCGGAGACCCAGGCGGAGCTGGCCAATGTGCTCGCGACGTCGGACTGGGCGGACCTGGCGGACCGCTTCGCGCAGGACCTGGAGTTCGGCACCGCCGGCCTTCGCGGCGTGCTGGGCGCCGGCCCCAACCGGATGAACCGCGCCGTCGTGCGCCGCACCACCGCGGGCCTGGCGCGCTACCTCAAGGCCACCGTGCCGGACGTCACCACGCGCGGCGTGGTGGTGGGCCGTGACGCCCGCCGCCTGAGCAAGGAGCTGGCGGAGGACACCGCCGCCGTGTTCATCGCGGAGGGCATCCCCGCGCACGTCTTCCCGGAGCCGGTGCCCACGCCCGTCACCGCGTTCGCCGTGCTGCACCTCAACGCCGCCGCGGCGGTGATGGTGACCGCCAGCCACAACCCCCCCGAGTACAACGGCTACAAGGTCTACTGGGGCAACGGCGCTCAAATCGTCCCGCCGCAGGACGTGGGCATCGCGGACACCATCGCGAAGGTGGAGCCCGCCAATGAAGTGCCCCTGCTCACGCCCGCTGAAGGCCGCGCGAAGGGGCTGTGGCGCGACCTTCCGGAGGACGTGGGCCACGCGTACCTGCGCGCCATCCTGGACCTGCGCCTGTACCGCAAGGGCAGTGACACGCTGTCCATCGTCTACACCGCCATGCACGGCGTGGGCGGCGCGTGGGCGGCGCTCGCGCTCAAGGAGGCGGGCTTCCCGCGCGTGACGCCGGTGGCCGAGCAGCAGCAGCCCGACGGCCGCTTCCCCACCGTGCGCTTCCCGAACCCCGAAGAGCCGGGCGCCATGGACCTGTCCATCGCCACTGCCGAGCGCGTGAAGGCTGACGTGGTGCTGGCCAACGACCCGGACGCGGACCGGCTGGCGGTGATGGCGCGGGATGCCTCCGGGAAGCTGCGCCTGCTCACCGGCAATGAAGTCGGCGTGCTCCTGGGCCACTACGTGCTCACGCAGGGGACGAAGCGCGCGCGCCCGCACGTCGTCACCACCATCGTGTCCTCCACGCAGCTGGGCGAAATCGCGCGCGGGCTGGACGCCGCGTACGACGAGGTGCTCACCGGCTTCAAGTGGATCGCCAACCGCGCCCTGGAGCGCACGGCGAAGGAAGGCACGCAGTTCGTCTTCGGCTACGAGGAGGCGCTCGGCTACACCGTGGGCACCGCCACGCGCGACAAGGACGGCGTGGGCGCGGCCCTGGTGGTCGCGGACATGGCCGCGTGGTGCGAGGCGCGAGGCGTGACGGTGTTGGGCTACCTGGAAGAGATCCAGCGCCGCTTCGGCCTGCACGTGGGCGCCCAGCGCAACGTGACGCTGCCCGGCGCGGCCGGCGCGCAGACCATCCGCGCCATCATGCAGGCCTTCCGCGCGTCGCCGCCCGCGAACATCGGCGGCACCCCGGTGAGCGCCGTGCGCGACTACCAGAAGGGCGAGGGCGGCCTGCCTCCGTCCAACGTCGTCGCCTTCGCGCTGGAGGGCGGCGGCCGCGTCACCCTGCGCCCCTCCGGCACCGAGCCGAAGATCAAATACTACTTCGAGCACAAGGAGACGCCCGCCCCCGGCGAGCCGCTCCCCCAGGCCCGCCAGCGCGCGGAGGCGAAGCTGGCTGCCCTCATCGACGCCTTCCTGGCCCTGGCCCGCGAGCGCGGCCAGCCGGCCTGAGTCATGAATCACCCTTCAACTCAACCCAACGGGTCGTGGCTCCCGTGCCGCGGCCCTTCGCTGAAAGGAACCTCGTGAAGCGCTTGATTCCTGGTTTCCTCCTGGCCGTGCTCCTGGCCGTTCCCGGCACCGCGATGGCTCGCGGTCAGGGCTGGTCCCTGCTGGCGGCGGAGACCGTCGGCTCGGGCCGCAACGTGTTCAGTGCGCAGATCGGCTTCCCGGGCCTGTCGCTGGGCCTGCTCCACGGCGGCTCGGACAACGTCGATATCGGCGGCAAGTTCAGCTTCAACTGGGGCCGTGAGGGCCTGGTGGACGCGTCCGACGCGGGCCTCAAGCTCCAGGGCTGGCTGCGGGTGATGATCGCCCGGACGGACAAGGTGTCCTTCGGCGTCACCTTCCAGCCGGGGCCGTTCGTCTACTTCCCCCGGGGAAACACGATGTTCGGCATGGCGCTGCCGGTGGCGTTCGTGGTGGGCATCCCCGTGGGCAGCGCGCTGATGATCAACGCCGGCCTCGACGTGCCGTTCAACGTCTACTTCGGCGAGGGCATCGGGCCGGTCATCCCCATCCTCTTCGGAGGCGGCCTGGAGTACTACGTGAACAACAACCTCAACGTGAACTTCAACCTGCGGCTGGGGCCCTCCATCGTCCCGCGCTTCGACGACAGCTACTTCACGATGGAAGCGCTGGCGGGCGTGGCCTACCGCTTCTAGCCGGCGTCACGCGGGCGGGGACGTGTTCCCCGCCCGTGTGGTGGCTTTCAAGCGGCTACCAGGACGACGTCTGCTCGGGCAGCTCCACCGTGAAGGTGCTGCCCAGGTTGACGCGGCTCTTCACGGTCAGCTTGCCGCCCATGCTCTCCACCAGGGTGCGCGCCACCGTGAGGCCCAGGCCCACGCTCTTCTCCGGGGCCTTGGTCGTGTAGTACGGCGAGAAGATGGCCTGCAGCTCGTCCTCGAAGATGCCGATGCCGGTGTCCTTCACGAAGAGCTGGGGGCCGAACTCGCCGAACATGTCCGGCATCTCCACGCCCACCTGCACCACGCGCGGCCGGTCCTTCACGTCCTCCACGGCGTCCACCGCGTTGCAGACCAGCTCCGTCACCACCTGCTCCACCTGACGGCGGTTGAAGACGACGGCGATGGGGTCCTCCGGCAGCACCGCGCGCACGTCCGCACGGCCCAGGCGCCCGGCGGCGCGCAGGCGCGACACCACCTCCGGCACCACCTCCCGCAGGTCGAAGCGCTGGATGTCCTTGGGGCCCGTGGGGCCCAGGGACAGCAGGTGCTGGCCGTGCAGGCGCATCTGCTCGCCCGCCACGCCCAGCTTGAGCAGCTCCTCCGAGTCCGGCGGCAGCCCCTGGGCGGCGCGGGCGCGCACGTGCTCCAGCGCCCGCTGCAGGCCCACGCCCAGCTGGTCCATCTGCGTGGCCAGGTCCGCGGCCAGCGTGCCCACGCGGGCCAGGCGCTCCATGCGCACCCAACGCGTGCGCGGGTCCTGGAGCACTTCCTGGAGGCCGCCCTGCTCGCGGTGCGCCTTGAGCTCCAGCAGGGTGTGGACGCGCACCTTCAGCTCCAGCGGGTCCAGCGGTTCAGTCGTCAGCAAGTCGTCCACACCTGCCTCCATCACCTCGCGGCGCGTCTGGCGGTCCGCGGAAGGCGTGAGCATGAGGATGGGGAACTGCGGCGGGGAGAGCTCCTCGCGAAGGCGCCGGTACGCGGCCAGGCCCACCGTGCGGGCCCGCTCCACGTCCAGCAGCACCAGGTCCGCGGAGTGGCGCGACACCGCCTCCAGCGCGGCCGTCGTCCCTCGCGCGGGCAGCACGTCGTAGCCGGCCGGCGTCAGGATGGAGCGCACCCGCTCGATTCCGCCGGACTCCACGTCGACCGCGATGACCCGCGGGCGCTGGGGTGACGTCGAGCCTGTTCCCGTCGTCTGCATGTTCATGCCACCCCAGCCTGGAAACCGGATCGGCCAACGCCCGCAGGCGCTGCCCCGAACCCGGGGGACCGCGTCCCGGAACCGCTCAGGCCTGGATGCTGCGCCTGCTCGGTATCCGCTACGCAATCCGACATGGTCACACTCCCATGCCAGCGGCATGCCGGACGTCCACCCAACGGCAGATCAGCCCACACTGGAAAGTCCGAAAAGCGTGATCCAATAAGGTCAGGGGGTTGGCGGCCCGCCGGACAATGACCAGACGCATCAGGGCAGGTGAGCGCTTCAGATTTGGCAGGTCGAACCTGACCAAAAGTGATTTGCGACCCGGGTCCAGGATTACCCTTTCCCTCTCAAAATGGTCAGCGGGATTCCTGCTCGAACGGAACGCCCAGCGCGGCGGGGGCATGGCCCCGCTGGCCCTGGAGGGCGAGGACGAGGAGGGTCAACAGGTAGGGCAGAGCGAGCAGGAAGCCCTGGGGAACCAGGTCGAGGAGCCAGGGAGCGCTGGAGGCCAGGCCGATCCTCAACGCGTTGCCGGCGGCGAAGAAGAGCGCGGCGGCGAAGGCGCCCAGGGGCGTCCAGCGGCCGAAGACCATGGCGGCCAGGGCCATGAAGCCCAGGCCCGAGGGCGTGTGCTGTTCGAAGCGGTCCAGGACGGTGGTGGACAGCACCGCGCCCCCCAGGCCCGCCATCATTCCGCCGCCCAGCACCGCGCCCCAGCGCAGGGCGGGCACGGACAGGCCCAGCGTGGCCACCGCGTGTGGCTTGTCGCCCACGGCGCGCAGGCGCAGGCCCAGCGGCGTACGCGACAGGAGCAGGTGGAAGACGAAGGGCAGGGTGAGCGCCAGGTACGTGGGCGCCGCGTGGCCGGACAGCGCGCCCAGCAGTGGGACCTGGGACAGGCCCGGGACGTTCCAGCGCGACAGCTGGGTGATGGAGGGCGTGCCGTTGGGGCCGAAGAACGACTCCAGCAGGTAGGTGCCTCCGGCCATGGCCACCAGGTTGAGGGCCATGCCGGAGACGACCTGGTCCGACCGCCAGCGGATGCTGAGGAAGCCATGCACCGCGGCGATGCCCGCGCCCCCGGCCATGCCCACCCCCACCGCGAGCGGCGTGGGCATCACGAGCGCCGCCACCGCCGCGCAGAAGGCGCCGGTGCGCATCATGCCCTCCACGCCCACGCTCACCACGCCAGCGCGCTCGGAGAGCATGGCTCCCAGCGCGGCGAACACCAGGGCGGGGGCCGCGTCCAGGGTGGAGAAGAGGAGCGAGTGGAGCACCTCAAACACGGGGCACCTCCGCTCCGGCCTGGGCCGGCCCCTGGGCCGGGGCTTGGGCCCGCTTCTGACGCCGCGCCAGCAGGGCGAGCCACACCATGCGGCCGGCGACGAAGAGCAGCGCGAAGCCCTGGATGAGCTCCGGGAAGCTCTTGTGCACGCCCAGCAGCTGCATGCGCGTGCCTCCCGCGCGCAGGATGCCGAAGACGGCCGCGGACAGCGCCGCGCCCAGCGGGTGGTTGTTGCCGATGAGCGCGATGGCGATGCCGTCGAAGCCGTACGGGGCTCCCAGCGAGCCCGGATAGCGGCCCTCCGTGCCCAGCACCAGCACCGCGCCGGCAAGGCCCGCCAGCGCGCCCGCGAGCGCCATGGCACCGCCCGCGCGCCACAGCGTGGGGATGCCGGCGGCGCGGGCCGCTTCCGGGGTGAGGCCCACGGCGCGCGTCTCGTAGCCGGAGCGCATGCGGGTCAGCCACACCCAGACGCCCAGCGCCGCGGCGAGCGCCAGAGGAAAGCCGAGGTTGAGGCGCGAGCTATCACCCAGGAGCCGGGGCAGCTGCGCGGTGGGCAGGATTTCAGCGGTGCCGGTGATGGACGACGCGCCTTCGGCCACCGCGCGCAGCGGACCGATGACGAGCCAGTTGTCCACCAGGCTCACCGCCACCCAGTTGAGCATGATGGTGGAGATGACCTCGTGCACGCCGCGCTTGAGCTTCAGCACGCCCGCGATGCTCGCCCACGCCGCGCCCGCCACCGCCGCCGCGATGAGGGCCAGCGGGACGTGCAGCACGCCGGGCAGCGACACGTGCGCGCCCACGAGCGCCGCGGCCAGCGCGCCCCAGATCATCTGCCCCTGCGCGCCGATGTTGAACAGGCCCACCTTGAAGGCCACCGCCACGGACAGGCCGGTGAGGGTGAGCAGCGCGGCCTTCATCGCGGCCTCGCCCAGGGGGCGCACCACGGTGGTGGTGCTGCCTCCGTCCAGGAAGGCGGGCCAGTTGCCCACGCCACCCCAGAGCATCTGGAGATAGGCGCGCGTGGCGGTGTCCACGTCGCGCGTGATGGCGATGAGCAGCCAGCACACCGCGAGCGCCAGCAGCACGGAGAGCACCGACGGCAGCACCTGCCGCGTCCGCTCACCCATGGCTTCCCTCCGCGCCCAGCATTCGGCGGCCCAGCTCGCGCTCGTCCAGGTCCTTGCGCGGGAAGTGCCCCGTCACGCGGCCCTCGTAGAGGACATAGACGCGGTCGGACAGGGCCAGCACCTCCTCCAGGTCCAGCGACACCATCACCACTCCCGCACCCCGCGCCTTCGCGTCACGAAGGCGTTCATGCACCTGCGCCACGGCGCCAATGTCCAGCCCGCGCGTGGGCTGCACGACGACGAGCAGCTTCGGATCCGCGTCCAGCTCGCGCGCCACCACGACCTTCTGCTGGTTGCCGCCGGACAGCGCCTGGAGCGCCACCACCGGGTCGTTCGGGCGCACGTCGTAAGAGGTCAGCAACTGGTTCGTGCGCTCGCGGCGGCCCTTGAAATCCACCCACGGCCCGCGAGCGAACGGCGGCTGACGGTGCCGGCCCAGGGCCACGTTCTCCTCCACCGTCATCGCCTTCACCACCGCGCGGGCCAGGCGGTCCTCGGGGACGTGGCCCACGCCGCGCGCCTTCGCCACCGCCGGGGTGAGCCCCGCCAGGGGACCACCGAGCAGCATGCCTTCGCCGCCGTCCAGCTTGCGCAAGCCCGTGAGGACTTCGGCCAGCTCGCGCTGTCCGTTGCCGTCGACCCCGGCGATGCCGACGATTTCGCCCTCGCGCACGGTGAGGCTCACGCCCTGGAGCGCCGGACGGCCGTTGTCGCCCGTCGCCCGCAGGTCCTTCGCTTCGAGCACGACCGGGCCCGTCGAAGTCGTGAGCGCGTCCGGTTCAACGGGCGCGGGAGGCCGCGCCTCCGTCGCGCCGGTGGTGCCGGTGCCCGACAGGCCAGTGGTCGCGACGGCCGTCGCGGGCACGCCCGTCATCGCGGCGCCCTTGGAACCTTCACCCACCATCAGCGCGGCCAGCGCGGAGACGGTCGTCTCACTGGCGCGCACCTCCGCCACGGTGCGGCCCCGGCGCATCACCGCCACGCGGTCCGCCACGCCCAGCACTTCCTTCAGCTTGTGGCTGATCAGCACCACCGTGCGGCCCTGCGCCACCAGCCCGCGCATCACCTGCGACAGCTCGTCCGACTCCTGCGGCGTGAGCACGGCGGTGGGCTCATCCAGGATGAGCACCTGCGCGCCCCGGTGCAGCGCCTTGACGATTTCGACCTTCTGCTGCGAGCCCACCGTGAGCGTGTCCACGCGGGCCCGCGGATCCAACTGGAAGCCGAAGCGTTTCGCCGTGGCCGCCACCTCGTCACAGGCGCGGTCCAGGTCCAGCAGGCCGCGCTTCGTGGGCTCGCGGCCCAGCACCACGTTCTCCGCCACCGTCAGCGTGGGCACGAGCATGAAGTGCTGGTGCACCATGCCGATGCCCTTCGCGATGGCGTCGCGCGGGCTCTTGAAGCGCACCGGCTTGCCGTCCATCAGGAACGTGCCCGCGTCCGGGTGGTAGAGCCCGTAGAGCACGTTCATCAGGCTGGACTTGCCCGCGCCGTTCTCGCCCACCACGGCGAGCAGCTCCCCCGGGACGATGTCCAGCGACGCGTCCTCCAGGGACACGCACGACCCGAAGCGCTTCGCGATGTGCTGGAGGGAAATCAGGGCTGCGCGACCTGGAAGGAGGACAGCTCCGCCTGCGTGCCCGGCACGACAATCTTCCCGGCGAGGATCTGCTGCCGCAGCGTCTCCACCTTCTGGAGCGCCTCCGCCTTGCCCGGGAACTCCACGCGCACGTCCGCCATGCCCACGCCGTTCTCCTTCAGGCCCAGCACCTGCTCACCCGCCGTCAGCTTGCCGTCCACCAGCTCCTTCGCCGCCTGGTACACGGCCAGGTCGCTGTGCTTCACCATGGACGTGAGGATGGCGTCCGGCGCCAGGTGCGACTGATCCGAGTCCACGCCGATGGCGAACACCGTCTTGCCCGCCGCGCGCGCCTCCTTCACCGCCTGGATGACGCCCAGGCCGTCCGTGCCCGCCGCGTGGAAGATGACGTCCGCGCCCTTGGCGATGAGGTCCTGCGCCACTTCCTTGCCCGCGGACACGCTGTTGAAGCTGCCCGTGTACACGGCCATCAGCGCGTCCGCCGCCTTCGCGTTCGTGGTGCGCACGCCCGCGCGGTAGCCCACGTCGAAGCGCTTGATGAGGGGCACCTCGATGCCGCCCACGAAGCCCACCTTGTTCGTCTTCGTGACGAGCCCCGCCAGCGCGCCCACCAGGAAGCTGCCCTCCTGCTCCTTGAACAGCACCGTGCGCACGTTGGGCAGCGACTTGGGCTTGCCCTGCGCGTCCAGCAGCTGGCTGTCGATGAGCAGGAACTTCGCCTCCGGGTTCTCCGTGGCCACGTCGCGCACCGCGTTGGCCAGCAGGTACCCGTTGCCGATGGTCAGCTTCGCGCCCTGTTCCACGAGCAGCTGGAGGTTGGGGGCGTAGTCCTCCTGCGCCTTGCTCTGGAGCACCAGCGGCTGGATCGGCAGCGGCTTCACTTCCGGTGCGAGCGCCGCGAGGTCGGAGGAGATGGACTGACGCACTTCGCCAGCGGGGGCGTCCACGTACTTGCCGCCCTCGTACTTCTTGCCGGCGGCCCACAGCTCCAGGCCGCGCAGGGACGCGTCATTGAACGAGTGATCACCCCGGCCGCCCACGTCGATGACGAGCCCCACGACCACGGGTTTTCCCTCGGGGGGCTTCGTGGCGGTGGAAGTCTGGGAGGGGGCCTTGGGGGCGTCCTCGGACTTCTTGGAACAGGCGCACAGGAGCGCGGCCAGGGCGAGCACGTGGAGTCGGCGGAGCATCATGGGGGCAGGTATCTACCAGATGCCGCCGGGGCTTTCCCTTTCCTGCGAGGGGAGTGCATGGAGTGGGGACTTCCTGCTATGGCCTTGCCCCGTGCAACCCTACGAACTCATCAAGGCCAAGCGCGACGGCGGAAAGCTGGACCCGTCCGACATCCAGGCGTTCATCCAGGCGTACACCGCCGGCACCGTGGCCGACTACCAGATGGCCGCGATGTGCATGGCCATCTTCTTCAAGGGGCTGGACTCCCGGGAGCTGGGGGCGTGGGCCCGCGCCATGCTCCACTCCGGTGAGGTGCTGGACCTCTCCGACACGCCGGCCATCAAGGTGGACAAGCACTCCACCGGTGGCGTGGGCGACAAGGTGTCCTTGAGCCTGGCGCCCCTGGCGGCGGCCTGCGGCGTGCCCGTGCCCATGATTTCGGGTCGCGGCCTGGGCCACACCGGCGGCACCCTGGACAAGCTCGAGTCCATCCCCGGCTTCAACGTGAACCTGTCCACCGCGGACTACCGCCGGCTGGTGCGCGAGGTGGGGTGCTGCCTCATCGGCCAGACGGCCCAGGTGGCCCCCGCGGACAAGAAGCTCTACGCGCTGCGCGACGTGACGGCGACGGTGGACTGCATCCCGCTCATCGCGTCGTCCATCATGAGCAAGAAGCTGGCGGAGGGCATCGACGCGCTGGTGCTCGACGTGAAGGTGGGCAGCGGCGCCTTCATGAAGACGGCGGACGACGCGCGCGTGCTGGCCCGCACCATGATTGGCCTGGGCGCGGAGATGAACCGCAAGGTCGTGGCCCTGCTCACGGACATGGATCAGCCCCTGGGCCGCCAGGTGGGCAACGCCCTGGAGGTCCGCGAGGCCGTGGACATGCTCCGGGGTGAAGCGCCCGACGACTACACCGAGATCACCTACGCCCTGACGGCGGAGATGCTGGTGCTGGGCAAGAAGGCCGCCACGGTGGAGGAGGCGCGCGGGATGCTGCGCCGCTCCGTGGAGGACGGCAGCGCCATCAAGAAGCTCAAGGAGATCGTCCAGTCGCAGGGCGGAGACCCGCGCTCCATCGACGACTACTCGCTCCTGCCCACGGCGAAGGCCACGACGGACGTGGTGGCGCCTCGCGACGGCTTCGTTTCCGGTATCCACACGGAGGGCGTGGGTCTGGCGGCGGTGGCGCTGGGCGCGGGCCGGCAGCGGGTGGACAGCAAGATCGACCCGGCCGTGGGCTTCACGCTGCTCAAGAAGGTGGGCGACGCGGTGAAGCAGGGCGAGCCCGTGGTGCAGGTGCACTACAACGACGCCGGTCCGGTGGAGGGCGTGAAGGCGCGGCTGCTCGCGGCCTACCAGTTCGGCGACCGGGCGCCCGCGGCCCGCCCGCTGGTGCTGGAGCGTCTGGAGTAGTTACGCAATCCCCATGGCCTCCACGTTCCGCGACCTGCTGTCGGAAGTGAAGAAGGAGATCCGCGAGGTCTCCCATGAGCACGTCCACACGCTCCTGGGCTCGGGCTCGAAGGTGAAGCTCGTGGACGTGCGCGAGGCCGACGAATACGCGGGTGGCCGGCTCCCCGGCGCGGTGCACATCCCGCGCGGGTACCTGGAGCTGCGCATCGAGGAGAAGGCGGACCGCGACGAGGAGCTGGTCCTCTACTGCGCGGGCGGCACCCGGTCCGCGCTCGCGGCCCGGACGCTGCGGGAGATGGGCTACACGCGCGTGTCCTCGCTCGCGGGCGGCTACAACCGTTGGAGTGACGCGGCCCTCCCGGTGGAGAAGCCCGTCGTCCTCTCCGCCGAGCAGAAGGAGCGCTACCGCCGCCACCTCATCCTCCCGGAGGTGGGGGAGGAGGGACAGGCGCGGCTGCTCAAGTCAAAGGTGCTGCTGCTGGGCGCGGGCGGGCTGGGCTCTCCGGCGGCGCTGTATCTGGCGGCGGCGGGCGTGGGCACGCTGGGCGTGGTGGACGCGGACGTGGTGGACCTGAGCAACCTCCAGCGCCAGGTGCTGCACACCCTGGAGCGCCGGGGCCAGCCCAAGGTCCAGAGCGCGAAGGCCGCCCTGGAGGCGCTCAACCCGGACGTGAAGGTGGTGCCGTTCCAGGCGCGGCTCACCACCGCCAACGTGGAGCGCATCCTCGCGGACTTCGACCTGGTGCTGGACGGCGGGGACAACTTCCCCACGCGCTACCTGCTCAACGACGCGTGCGTGCTGATGGGCAAGCCCAACATCCACGGCTCCGTGTTCCGCTTCGAGGGGCAGGTGACCACCTTCCTGCCCGGACAGGGGCCCTGCTACCGCTGCCTCTACCCCGCGCCGCCTCCGCCGGAGCTGGCGCCGTCGTGCGCGGAAGCCGGCGTGCTGGGCGTGCTGCCCGGCCTCATCGGAATGCTCCAGGCGACGGAGGCCCTGAAGCTGCTGCTCGGGGTGGGGGAGTCGCTCGTGGGGCGGCTCATCACCTTCGACGCGCTGGGCACCCGCTTCCAGGAGCTCAAACTGCGCCGCGACCCGGAGTGCCCGGTGTGCGCGCCGGGAGCGAAGGTGGAGCTCATCGATTACGAGCAGTTCTGCGCCACGGGGGCCTGAGCGGGCGCCGGAGCACCCTGGGGGATGCATTTTCAGGAGCAACTGGGTAGACGGGCCCGCGTATGATGCGCCGGCCTGGGACCCGGGGCGGTGGTGGAACGCGACCCGGGTGGGATACGAGAGCAGCAGCGGCAGGGAGACGACGGCGATGTCCGAGCAGAACGAGAACCAGGACACCAGGACGGGAGAGGACCGGCGCGACTCGCCCCGCGTCCCCATGCGTCTGAAGGTCCGCCGGGAGGGGACGGAAGCCTTCCTGGACCGCGCGGGGGACCTGTCCCTGGGCGGCGTGGGATGGGTGGGAGAGGCGCTGGACCCGGGCCAGACCGTGGAGGTGCGCTTCGCGCTCCCCCCGTCCCTGGAAGAGGTGCAGGTGCGCGGCGAGGTGCTGCCCCCCAAGGCCGGCATGACGGGCCCGGTGGTGCGCGTGCGCTTCCTGGAGCTGCCGGTGGAGCTGGAGCTCGCCATCGCCCGGCACCTGGACGACCAGAGCAAGGATGAACCCCGGGGCGCCCGCTAGGGCATCCCCGGATGGACGCGGGCGCCGGTGGACGGCGCCTTCGCGAAGGAGGGCGGCATGGCGGACGAGATTCCCTGGGAGCGGCTGTTTGAGGAGGCCCTGCGGGTGCGTCAGCGCGCGCACGTGCCGTACTCCAGGTTCCCCGTGGGGGCCGCCGTGCTGTACGCGGACGGCTCCATCGTGGCCGGCTGCAACGTGGAGAACGCCACCTATGGCCTCACCGTCTGCGCGGAGCGCAACGCGTTCGCCGCGGGCGTGGCCCAGGGCCGCGAGAAGCCGGTGGCGGTGGCCGTCGTCGTGGACACCCCGGAGCCCTGTCCCCCGTGCGGCATGTGCCGCCAGGTGATGGCGGAGTTCGCCGGGCCTGACCTTCCGGTGCGAAGCCGCACCCTCAACGGGCAGGAGGCGCGCTACCCGCTCAGCGAGCTGCTGCCGCACGCCTTCACCCGTTCCTTCCTCTAGGACCTCTCTCACGTGGACTTGCTTCTCACTGGAGCCACCGTCGTCACCATGAACCGCGACCGCGAGGTGCTGCCTCGCGCGGACGTGCTCGTGCAGGACGGGCGCATCGCCAAGGTGGGCCGGGGCCTGAAGGTGAAGGGCGCCCGCCGCGTCCTGGACCTCACCGGGCAGGTGGTGATGCCCGGCCTCATCCACGGCCACCTGCACGCCTGCCAGACGCTGTTCCGCGGCCACGCGGACAAGCGGGAGCTGCTCGACTGGCTGAAGGAGCGCATCTGGCCCATGGAGGCGGCGCACGACGCGGCGTCCCTGCGCGCCAGCGCGGACCTCACCTTCGCGGAGCTCATCCGCTCCGGCTCCACGGCGGCGCTCGACATGGGCACCGTGCACCACTACGACGCCGTCTTCGAATCCGCGCGTGACAGCGGCTTCCGGCTCGTCGGTGGCAAGGCGATGATGGACTCCGGCGCGGAGGTGCCCGCCGGCCTGCGTGAGACGACGGCGGACTCCCTGTCGGAGAGCCTGGCGCTGATGGAGCGCTGGCACGGCACCCACGACAACCGCCTGCGCTACGCGTTCGCGCCGCGCTTCGCCCTGTCCTGCTCGCCGGAACTCCTGCGGGAAGTGGGCCGGCTGTCGAGGGAGAAGGGCGTGCGCATCCACTCGCACGCCAGCGAGAACCGCACGGAGACGGACGTGGTCCGCCAGGTGACGGGCCAGGACAACATCGCCTTCTTCCACGGGCTGGGGCTCACCGGCCCCCAGGTCACCCTGGCCCACTGCGTGTGGGTGGAGGGTGAGGAGCAGCGCCTGCTGCGCGAGTCCGGCACGGTGGTGTGCCACTGCCCGGGCTCCAACCTGAAGCTCGCGTCGGGCTACGCGCGCGTGCCGGAGCTGCTGAAGGACGGCATCCCCGTGGCGCTGGGGGCGGATGGCGCCCCGTGCAACAACACGTTGGATTTGTTCCACGAGATGCGGCTCGCGTCCGTGCTGCACAACCCGCGTGTGGGCCCGGTGGCGATGACGCCCATGCACGTCCTGGAGATGGCCACGCTGCACGGCGCGCGCGCCCTGGGCCTGGAGGACGAGGTGGGCTCCGTGGAGGCCGGCAAGCGCGCGGACCTCACCGTGGTGGACACCCGCGGCTTCCACTTCTGCCCGCTGCCGGAGGACGTCACGGGGCCGCTGGTGTACTCGGCGCGCTCCACGGACGTGTCGCACGTGCTCATCGACGGCAAGCTGGTGCTGCGCGAGGGCGAGCTGACGACGCTGGACGCGAACGCGGTGCTGGCCAACGCCCGCACGCAGGCCACGAAGCTCTTCGCCCGCGCGAAGCTGAAGGCGTCCTAGCGGCGCCAGGCGGCCGTCGGATCCAGGGACGGCTGCGAGGTCGGCTGCACGCGTGGCAGGCGCAGCACGAAGGACGTGGACCAGCCCTCCGCGTCCTCCACCGCAAGCCGCCCGCCGTGGGCCTCCGCCGCCAGCCGGGAGAAGTACAGCCCCAGGCCGTAGCCCCGGCGGCCCTCCTTCTCGCGGTGGCCCTGCACGTACTTGTCGAAGAGGGACTCGCGCGCCTCCGGCGGAATGGCGATGCCGTCGTTGCGCACCGCCAGCCACTGGAAGCCCTCCGCCTCACCCGCCTCCAGGCGCACCCGCCCGCCAGACGGGGCGTAGCGGAGCGCGTTGGTCGCCAGGTTCTCCACCACGCGGATGAGCAGGCCCGCGTCGCCCACCAGCTGGAAGCCCGGAGGGGACGACAGCTCCAGCCTGATTTTGCGCAGCCGGGCCGCGCCATCCAGCGAGCGGCGCACCTCGTCGAAGAGGGGCGCCACCGGGAAGGCCTGCTTGCGCGGGGACAGCGGGCCCTGCTCCAGCCGGGGCACGTCCAAGAGGTCGGAGATCATCCGGTCCAGGCGCGCGGTGACGGCCAGGCCCGTGCGCACGGACTCCACCATCGGCGTGCCGATGGGCAGCTCCTGCTCCATCCACGACAGCGACAGCGTCACGGCGGACAGCGGCGAGCGCAGGTCGTGCACCAGGAACTGCATCAGCTGCTCCTGGTGGGCCTGGAGCGCCTCCAACTGGGCGTTGCGCGCGTGGGCCTCCGCCAGCATCCGCTCGATGGTGCGGTGGGCGTCCTCCACGTCGTGGGTGCGGCGGGCCTCCAACTGCCGGGCCACCTCCGCGTGCGACAGGTCCATGGCCAACTGCCGCAGCCTCCCGGTGCCGTAGTGGCTCACCGCCGCCACCAGCACCAGCGTCACCGCCGCCACGGCCATGGCGCCCGGGCCTACGCCCGCCTGGTGCATCAGGACGGCCTGGGTCAGCGACGCCAGCCCCGCCGTGCCGTAGACGAGCCAGGGCATCAGCTCCAGGCCGGACAGCGCCACCACCAGCGCGAACAGCCCCAGGCTGAAGCCCGCCACGCCCGCGGGGAAGGGCGACACCGGCAGGGCCAATTGCTGGAGGCCGAACACCAGCCCCACGTCCACCAGCGACTGCACGATGCCCAGCTGCTTCGTCAGGGGCCTGGAGCGCAGCGCGAACAGCAGCGCCACCACGCCGCCATAGCAGAGCAGCAGGGGCGGGTAGTGGGCCCAGTCCCGGGCGCCCGTCAGCCACAGCCCCAGGCTGACGGCGAAGAACACGACCGTGCCCACCAGCCGCACCGCCGCCCCCGCGCCCACGACGCGCCGGCGCTGGGCGGCCACCACCCGCGCGAGCTCGTCTTCAAAGGCAACGGGAGGGGTTGGTTCCATGCGACACGGTTGTTTTCCCCGCTTCCTCCCCACCCGGCAAGTTCATGGCCACAGCGTCTTTCGCGACCCCGGGTGGCCCCTTTAAGGGACAGGGAGTGGCGGGCGGGGGCCGACAGGTGGCCCTGGACCCGGCCGGGCTGGCGGGCGGTGGCCAGGCGGTAGCTGTTCTGGGGGCAATCATCCGTTCCGGGCGGGCGTAGTCACGGTGACACGCGCCTTGCGGCCGGATGCTTGTGGGCGTCGGAGTTCGTGTAAGGTGACTGGAATTACGCACAGGCGGAGGTGAGAGCCGACATGTGGCAGCGATTCAAGAGAGCGATGCGGAGCTTCGCGGGCTTCTTCGTCTCCTCCATCGAGGATCCGGAGCTGATTCTCGAGCAGAACATCCGTGACCTGAACGATCAGGTCCCCAAGATGAACGAGTCCATCGCCATGGTCCGGGCGAATGTGACGCTGCTCGAGAAGGAGAACATGAAGTACCAGCAGGACGTGCGGGAGCTGACCGCCAAGGTCAAGGCCGCCATCCAGGCGGGCCGTGACGACCTGGCCGGCACCTACGCGACCAAGCTCCAGGGGGAGAAGGAAGCCCTCGCGCGCAACCAGCAGCAGCTGGACATCGCGAAGCAGGCCTATGAGAAGGCCCTGAACGTCAAGAAGGCGTTCATGCGCGAGAAGGACCGCAAGACCCAGGAGGCGATGAACGCCGTCCGGGACGCGCGGCGCGCCAAGTGGCAGGCGAAGGTCGCCGACACGATGGAGTCCTTCACCGTCGCGGGCGTGGACTCCACGCACGACGAGATGCTCCGCAAGGTCCAGGAGAAGACGGCCATCAACGAGGCGCGCATGCAGATGGCGCTGGAGTCGGTGGACCACCAGGCCGCGGCCATCGAGGAAGAGGCGGAGAAGATCCAGGGCGACGAGCTGGTGAAGCAGTTCAAGATGGAGATGGGCCTGCTGGACAGCCCCGCGCCGGTGTCGGACGTGGGCGCCGGTCCGGAAAAGACCATCGGCAAGAAGGTGGAGATCAAGTAGGTCTCCCCCCATGAAAGGGGCCGGCGCACACGGATGAAGCTGCACCGCGGACCCGGCCTCTTTCTCTTCCTCGCGCTCTGCGTCCTGGGCGCGGGGTACGTGTTCGCCTCGCGGGCGGGTTACCTCGACCGCCTGCAGGCGCGCTTCTTTCCCTCCACCCGTGAAGCGGTGCGGCTGTCCCCGGGCGACTTCCCGGCGGGCGTCGCGGCCCCGGTGGCGGACGTGGCGTCGGTGCCGCTCAGGCCCGTGCTCATCGGCTTCACCCCGCGCGGTTCCGCCTCCGCGCTGCTCGTGGCCACCGGCGGCGCCACCACCCTGGACAACCCCGCCACGCCCCCGGGCGCCGCGCAGGGGCTGCTCAAGACGGCCTATGCCCTGGACGCCCGTGCGGTGCTCTTCGCCCGGGAGGAGGAGCTGAAGCAGGCCCTGTCCGTGGGCGCGGAGAACGGCGGCGTGGACATGGCGGCCCTGTCGGTGGACCGGCTCGCGTCGTGGGCGCCGACCTTGAGGGACGCGGCTCCGCGCACGGTGATGCTCGTGGGTCGCAGCCGGGGCCAGGAGGCCATGGCGGCGGTGGGCGTGCCGGACCTGGCCAGCCTGCGCGGCAAGCGGGTGGGCGTGTATCCGGGCGGCTCGTCGCACTACTTCGCACTGTGGGTGCTGGCGCGGGCGGGGCTGCGCACCTCCGACGTGCGCTGGGTGGACCTGCCCTCCACGCTGGATGCGGGCCGGGCCC
>NZ_RAWN01000151.1:0-24349 GCF_003668895.1 Corallococcus sp. AB045 | reverse complement strand
ACCCCCGCCATCGAGCGCCGCATCAAAGCCGCTCTTACACATGGAGCGAGCCGCCAAAGGACGAGGCAACATCATCGTCGTCGCAGCCACTCCCGCTAACACAGGTGTTTTGATGACAGTTCCGGCAGCGTCATCGTCAGGAGCACGGACAATGCGGCCGAGGTCACCATGGCCTTGAGCACCACCGGGTTCAGCAGCTTGCCGACCTCATCCTCGACACTGGCCCAGACCCCATCCAGCGCGAACGACAGGGCCATCAACGTCCGGTCCTTGCGCGAGAAGGGCAGCCCCGTTCCGCCCACCAGGGTCAGACAGTCGTCCCCATCGGGGCAGATGCGCGAATAGAGGGACTCCGGAGACGCCCCAGCCCCCGAATTTGGGAGCCCCTTCGAGGATGCGAGCAACGACCGGGACCTCACCCATCCTCGCTGGTCGGCCGCATCCATCTCGCGGAAGGCAACGTCCATGCGCATGTCCAGGATGAGCTGCGTGAGGGCCGCCTCGAACGCGTTCTCGCTCACCTGAACCGGATCCATATCCCGGGACTCGTGAACCACCTGCCTGCCGTCTCCAACATCAAGATGGACAACACGAGTCGTCGCACACCCTCCCAGGAAAAGTAGTAAGGCGATAAGCCACATCAACCGCATGGATGCTCCCGAAGACGCTCACCCTGGTAATCAAGAGGCAGGGCATTCTCATCCCCGAGTTTATCGTGGACGAGTTCCGCTGAGGCACGAGCCGCCAGGGATTCGAGGCCGCATCAGAAAAGGCGGGACCCTGACCTCCCTGTACCTGGAGCTGTACCGGCACGATGGGCTGCGGCAGGCGGTTGTTGAGTTGAGCCCGAGCTTGCTCGGGAAGTAGGAACGGCCGCATGACCTCACGTCGATACGTGCTCGTGGCCTGGATGGGCCTGTTGGTCCTGCATCCGGGGTGTGCGACGACTCCGGGCGACGTCCGCCTTCGTGCGGATGGAACGCCTATGTCGGAGAAGTGCCCGGAGAAGTCGCTGGAGGTCATGCGGTACCTCCAGCTCTATGTGGGCGAAGCCGCATGGGTCCAACTGGATGCGAACCAGAGCCGGGCGGAGACCATCACGCTGTATGACGGGCCTATCGAGAGCGTGTTGGATGAGGATATCGGCACTTTGGAATCGCCGCTTCGGCTGTACGGCCGCGTGTGGACGGGCGGAGCACAGCCGGTCATCCGGTACTACGAGGCGCAGTTCCTGAAGGGAAAGGACCGCGTGCCCATCTGCGCGGTAGCGAGGCTCGGCTTCGGGCAGCTGCGCAAGCGACCCGAGTCCAAGCCAGGAACGGCGATCCTCAACTCCCCGCGCGCGGGCGTGTACATCGTGGACGAGTTCCGCTGAGGCATGGGCCGCCAGGGATTCGGGGCGGCATCAGATTTGTTGACCACCCTGCGGCTGGAGCTGTACCGGCAGGATGGGCTTCTGCAAGCCTTTGTTCAGCTGGAGCCGACCCTGCTGGAGGAGTAGGAACGCCTCATGATTCCCCGCCAATACGTGCTCGTGGGCTTGCTGGGGCTGCCGCTGGGTTGTGCGACGACCCCGGGTGACGTCCGGCTTCGCTCGGATGGCACTCCCATGGCGGAGAAGTGCCCGGAGAAGGCGCTGGAGGTCATGCGATACCTGCGCCTCTACGTGGGGGAGTCCGCATGGGTACAGCTCGATGCGAACCAGAGTCGGGCGGAGCACATCACGCTTCACGACGGGCCCATCGAAAGCGTGCTGGATCAGGACGTCGGCACGTTGGAATCGCCGCTCCGGCTGTATGGCCGCGTGTGGACGGGTGGTGCTCAGCCGGTCATTCGCTACTACGAGGCGCAGTTCCTGAAGGGAAAGGACCGCGTGCCCATCTGCGCGGTGGCGAGGCTCGGCTTCGGGCAGCTGCGCAAGCGACCCGAGTCCATGCCAGGAACGGCGATCCTCAACGCACCGCGCGCGGGCATGTACATCGTGGACGAGTTCCGCTGAGGCGTGAGCCGCCAGGGATTCGAGGCGGCATCAGATTTCCGAGGCTGTCTCCGCCCGCCAAGCGCGCGGAATCCCAGCGACGCCCCCCTGGTCCACGCCTTGCTCCGGGCATGACGCTTCACGATTCGAAGGAGCCACGATGCGCTGGATGCGAATGCTGAGCGGTTGTCTGACGGTGATGGCCCTGGCGGCCTGTGGTTCGGGCGGCGAGGGCGGGCAGGGGAGGCTGAAGCTGCGCGAAGGTCAGTCACTGGACCTGGCGCAGGAGTGCGGAGTGGACCTGCCCCAGTGTCCCCAGGGCCTGTCCTGCCTCGTGCTCAAGCTGGACGGCGTGTCCCAGGCACGCTGTGTGGACGACTCCAGGGTCTGCACCGAGCTCGTGTCCTGCACGGGCGGCACCCAGTGCGCCATCCTGGACTCGTACCCCGGACAGGTCGCCTGCTCGGGCAAGTGCACCTCGGACTGCGACTCGTCCGTGTCCAGCAGTCCGTGAGGTCAGCGAGTCTGGAGCAGGTGCTTGATGGCCGCGGTCCAGATCTCCGTTGCGAGCTGGATCGCGGACACGTCTGACTGTGGATGGCTGAGACCAGGCTCATCGCGCAAGACACGGAAGGTGTGTCCTGTGGGGACCGCTTGGATCCAGTAATCAGACCCAATGTTCCTCATGCCTGGAATGGTGAACTGGATACAAGCAGCCTCCCGGCTCCACCCACCTGGAGGGTTCACGCCGAGGGATAGTTCCATGTGCTCGCCATGGCTATCCCCTACAAGCTCGAAGAGGCGATAAGGGGCTCTCTGCATGATTGCCCACTCACGTTCGGTCAGAACAGGAAGGTCGGAGACATGCAGGCGCGGTTGATTGCTCTCTGGGAATCTCGACATCAACTGCCCCGCGAAGTCCACGAGTGCTTCATGAAGGGCCCGGACGGCTTCGTACCAACGGCTGAACTGGGATGACGTCGCGGCTCGCGTCTTGCCCAGTTGCTCCGCAAGGTAATCAATCGCGGGCTCACGGACTTCAGTCACCTCACGGGCCGCGCGCTCGTACTCCGCGAAGCTCTGGTCCAGACGGTCGAGCGTCAACTCCACCATCGCGGAGATGTCTCCCGAATGGGACGCATCGAGCGCCGTGTAGTAGCGCGCCCGGTCCTCGACGAGCAGGACGATGGCCGGGTAGTGCTCCCGCATCAGCAACAGGTTGGCGATCAGCCTCCCTGTCCGTCCGTTCCCATCCACGAAGGGATGGATCGTCTCGAACCACGCATGCGCGATGGCGCAGACGACCACGGGATGCTCCGCCTTCGCCCCAGCCAGCCACTCACCGAAGCCCCGCATCTCCTCGGGCACCCGGACCGCTTCTGGAGGCACGTGCACCGTGCCTCCAATCCGCACGTTGATGCGCCGGTAGACACCGGCGTTCTCCGGGTCGATGCCCCGCAGGACGATGCCGTGCATCTCGCGCACGTCGCGCTCACCCAGCACGGTCTCCTTGCTTGCCAGCGCTTCCACGAAGTCGAGCGCGTGCGCGAGGTTGACCGCCTCGAAGTGATCCTTCAGCGACTTGCCCGCGATGGTGATGCCGTCTTCCACTACGGCGCGCGTTTCTGGCAAGGTCAGCCGGTTCCCTTCAATCGCATTCGAGTTGTACGTGTGGTGGATCCGGAACCAGTGCCGCAGGCTCTGCACCGCAGCAGGCGGCATCGTGGCGGCGCGTAACCGGCGCATGCGCTCGGTCGCCTGCTGAAGCCTGGGTTCGATGCTCTCGCTCCACCGGTACCGATGCACGCCAACCACCTCCGCTCCCTACTGTAACGCCGTCGCCCCCTTTCACCTCGCAGGGGCGAACAGGGCCAGTTCGTGCACATTGCAATCCGGACCTGAGTGCCGCGCACGCAACCTCTCGGAATGCCTGGGCCTGACGGAGGCCCGCTCCGGTACGGCGGATGCTCATGAAGGGAGCCCGGTATGGCTCCCGACATTGCTCCCCACCTGCTTCACCTGCTGCTGACGCAGTCCCCTCCCGAAGCGCCCTCGCTGCTCTCCCGACTCAAAGTCGAGGGCGGCGTGGACGCCTACTACGCCTACAACCTCAATCGCCCCGACAGCGACGTGAACTTCCTGCCGGGCACCGGCACCACCGCTCGGCGGCATGACGAAATCACCGTCAACCTGGCGTCGCTGGGCGTGAACCTGGCGCCGGAGCCCGTGGGCTTCCGCGTCCTGCTCGGCTTCGGCACCGGCATCGACGTGCTGCACCGCGCGGAGCCCGAGGAGGACGCCACCGGCCCGGACGTCTGGCGTTATGTGCAGCAGGCATCGCTGTCCTTCGCGCGAGGCCCGCTCACCCTGGAGGCAGGCATCTATCCCAGCCACATCGGCTTCGAGTCCTTTCAATCCCAGCTCAACTGGACCTACAGCCGCTCGTGGATGGGCGAGTTCTCGCCCTATTACCAGACAGGCCTCAAGGGGACCTGGCGCTTCGATGGGCACTGGAGCGCGCAACTCCACCTGCTCAATGGCTGGCAGACCATCGGGGACAACAACGGCGGCAAGGCCCTGGGCACCCAGGTCGCCTACGCGGGCGACCGGCTGAGTGCGGCCTTCAACACCTTCGTGGGCAACGAAGGCGCCGGGGATGCGGAAGCCCTGCGCCTGTTCGCGGACACCGTCGTCACCCTGAAGGCCACCGACGCCGTGAGTGTCGCCGCCACCGCGGACGTGGGCCGGCAGGCCCGCCCGGGGACCTCCGCCGCCCTCTGGTACGCGGCGGGCGCCAACGTGCGCGTCCAGGTCTCGGAGCCCGTGGCCGTGACCGCGCGCGCGGAGGTGTACCGCGACCGGGATGGCCTGCTCAGCGGCACCCCGCAGACCCTGGTCGAGGGCACGCTCACCCTGGAAGTGAAGCCCGCTGAACACCTCGTCCTCAAGGCCGAGGCCCGCCACGACCACTCGACCCAGAACGTCTTCGACGGTCCAGCGCGCGGAGAACAGCCACCCCTCCCGCGCCAACACCAGACGTTGTTCGTGGTCGGCGCGGTCGCCACCTTCTGAACCCTGAAGCGGAGCTTTCACCCATGGACATCGTCCTCATCCTGGTGACCAACGGTTTCTTCGCGCTCTGCGCGGCCTACACCCACGGCTGCGAGCGCTTGTGAGGAGTCCCCCGTCATGACCTTCGAATACGCCGCAGGGGCCGCGCTCGCGGTCCTCCTCTCCGTCTACCTCGTCTACGCCCTGCTTCGGCCCGAGCGCTTCTAGGAGCCCGCCATGACCCTCCTTGGCTGGCTCCAGACCCTGCTGTTCTTCGCGCTCGTCCTCGCGCTGACGAAGCCCGTGGGCCTCTACCTCTTCCGCGTCTTCGAGGCCGACACCCAACCCCTGCCCCGAGTGCTCGGTCCCATCGAGCGCGCCCTGCTGCGCCTGTGCGGCGTGCGCCGCGACCAGGAGCAGACATGGGGCCAGTACACCGCCGCCCTGCTCGCCTTCAGCGCCGTGGGCCTCGTCGTCCTCTACGCACTCCAGCGGCTCCAGCACGTGCTCCCGCTCAACCCCCAGGGCCTGCCCGCCGTGGGCCCGGCGCTCGCCTTCAACACCGCCGCCAGCTTCGTGGCCAACACCAACTGGCAGTCGTACGCCGGTGAATCCACCCTGAGCTACGCCACCCAGATGCTGGGGCTGACGTGGCAGAACTTCGTCTCCGCCGCCACGGGCCTGGGCGTCGCGCTCGCCCTCGCGCGAGGCCTCACCCGCCGCCCTGGCCCGGAAGGCCGCAAGACCCTGGGCAACTTCTGGGTCGACCTGATGCGAGGCACGCTCTACGTGCTCCTGCCCCTGAGCTTCCTCGTGGCCCTGTTCTTCGTATCTCAGGGCGTGCTCCAGAACCTCGCGCCCTATCCCGAGCACACCACCGTGGAAGGCGTGCAGCAGACGCTCGCCTTCGGTCCCGTGGCCTCGCAGGAGGCCATCAAGATGCTGGGCACCAACGGCGGCGGCTTCTTCAACGCCAACAGCGCCCACCCCTTCGAAAACCCCACGCCGCTCACCAACCTGGTCCAATTGCTGCTCATCTTCGTGCTGCCCGCGGGCCTCACGTACACCTACGGCAAGATGACCGGAGACACGAAGCAGGGCTGGGTCCTCTTCTCGGCCATGTCCGTCCTCTTCCTCTTGGGCGCCGCCGCCAGCTACGCCGCGGAAGTCCAACCCAACCCCGCGCTCACCGCCGCGAACGTCGTCCAGGACGGGAACCTGGAGGGCAAGGAGACGCGCTTCGGCGTCGCGGCCTCCACGCTGTTCGCCACCGTCACCACCGACGCGTCATGCGGCGCGGTCAACTCCATGCATGACAGCTTCACGGCGCTCGGCGGGCTGGTGCCCATGGTCAACATGCAGCTGGGCGAGGTCATCTTCGGCGGCGTCGGCGCGGGCCTCTACGGCATCCTCGTGATGGCGGTGCTCGCGGTCTTCATCGCGGGTCTGATGGTGGGCCGTACGCCGGAGTTCCTCGGCAAGAAGATCGAAGCGCGCGAGATGACGCTCGCGATGCTGTACGTGCTCGTCTTCCCGCTGGTCATCCTGGGCTTGTCCGCCGTGGGCGCGGTGCTCCCGCAGGGCACGTCGTCCCTCAACAACGCCGGGCCGCACGGCCTGTCCGAAATCCTCTACGCGTTCACCAGCGGCGTGGCCAACAACGGCAGCGCCTTCGCCGGCCTCAACGCCAACACGCCGTTCTGGAACCTCAGCCTGGGTGTGTCGATGCTCGCGGGCCGCTTCCTGATGATGGTGCCGGTGCTGGCGCTGGCGGGCTCGCTCGTGGGCAAGAAGGCCGTGGCCCCCGGGCCCGGCACCTTCCCCACCGACGGCGTCCTCTTCACCGGCCTGCTCGTGAGCGTCGTCGTCGTCGTGGGCGCGCTGACGTTCTTCCCCGCGCTGTCCCTGGGCCCCATCGTCGAGCACTTCCTCGGCGCGGCCGGAAAGGTGTTCTGACCATGGCCCCCGCAAGCAAGCAGGCCTCGCTGTTGGACCCCACGCTGCTCAAGCCCGCCGTCTGGGAGAGCTTCAAGAAGCTCCACCCCCGTGACGTGGCCCGCAACCCGGTGATGTTCGTGGTGTGGGCCGGCAGCCTCCTCACCACCGTGTTCGTCCTCAAGGACCTGACGGTCTCTGGGGAACCCACCGCGCCCATGGGGTTCACCGTGTCCGTGATGCTGTGGCTGTGGTTCACGGTCCTCTTCGCCAACTTCGCCGAAGCCGTGGCGGAGGGCCGCGGCAAGGCCCAGGCGAGCGCCCTGCGCCGCATGCGTCAGGACACCCAGGCCCGCCGCCTCACCCACGACGGCCGAGAGGAGCGCGTCGGAGCCCCCGCCCTACGCAAGGGGGACCGCGTGGTGTGCGAAGCCGGAGACATCATCCCGGGCGACGGCGAGGTGCTGGAGGGCATCGCCAGCGTGGACGAGTCCGCCGTCACCGGCGAGTCCGCCCCCGTCATCCGCGAGTCCGGCGGCGACCGCTCCGCCGTCACCGGAGGAACGAAGGTGCTGTCCGACCGCATCGTCATCCGCATCAGCGTGGACCCCGGCGAGTCGTTCCTCGACCGGATGATCGGCCTGGTGGAGGGCGCGGCCCGCAAGAAGACGCCCAACGAAATCGCCCTGCACATCCTGCTGGTGGGCCTCACGCTGGTGTTCCTGATGGCGTGCGTGACGCTGGTGCCGCTGGCGCTCTACTCGGGCGTGCCTCTGTCCGGCACGGCGGTGGTGGCGCTGCTGGTGTGCCTCATCCCCACGACCATCGGCGGCCTGTTGAGCGCCATCGGCATCGCGGGCATGGACCGGCTGCTGCGCAAGAACGTGCTCGCGCTCAGCGGGCGCGCGGTGGAGGCGGCGGGGGACGTGGACACGCTGCTGCTCGACAAGACGGGCACCATCACCCTGGGCAACCGCATGGCCACGGAGCTGCTGCCCATGCCGGGCGTGCGCGCGGAGGAGCTGGCGGAGGCCGCGCAGCTCGCGAGCCTCGCGGACGAGACGCCGGAAGGGCGCTCCGTCGTCACGCTGGTCAAGGACACATACAAGATGCGTCCGCGCGAGCTGCGAATGCACCAGGCCACCTTCGTCCCCTTCACCGCGCAGACGCGCATGAGCGGCTGCGACCTGGTGGACCCGCACCCTCGAAGCATCCGCAAGGGCGCGGTGGACGCCATCGTCCGCTACACGCAGGAGCAGGGCGGCACCGTGCCGGAGGAGCTGACCCGGGCTGCGGGCCGCATCGGTGACGCGGGCGGCACGCCGCTCGCCGTGGCGGACGGCGCGCGGGTGCTGGGCATCATCCACCTGAAGGACGTGGTGAAGGGCGGCATCAAGGAGCGCTTCGACCGCTTCCGCGCCATGGGCATCCGCACGGTGATGATCACCGGCGACAACCCGCGCACCGCGGCGGCCATCGCGCGAGAGGCCGGCGTGGACGACTTCCTGGCGGAGGCGACCCCGGAGGCGAAGCTCGCGCTCATCCGCGCGGAGCAGGGCAAGGGCAAGCTCGTGGCGATGACGGGCGACGGCACCAACGACGCGCCCGCGCTGGCCCAGGCGGACGTGGGCGTGGCCATGAACACCGGCACCCAGGCCGCCAAGGAGGCCGGCAACATGGTGGACCTGGACTCCAACCCCACCAAGCTCCTGGAGGTGGTGGAGGTGGGCAAGCAGTTGCTGATGACGCGAGGCACGCTGACCACGTTCTCCATCGCCAACGACGTCGCGAAGTACTTCGCCATCCTCCCGGCGCTGTTCATGGGCGTCTTCCCGCAGATTGCCCCGCTCAACGTGATGAGGCTGACGTCGCCGTTCAGCGCCATCCTGTCCGCCGTCATCTTCAACGCGCTCATCATCGTGGCGCTCATCCCGCTGGCGCTGAAGGGCGTGCGCTACCGCCCGTTGGGCGCGGCGGCCCTCCTGCGCCGCAGCCTGCTCCTCTACGGCGTGGGCGGCGTCATCGTCCCGTTCGTGGGCATCAAGGTCATCGACGTGCTGCTCACCACCGTGGGCCTGGCATGAGCACTCGAGAAAGGAACACCGACACCATGGTCTCCGCGCTCCTCACCGCCCTGCGTGTCAGCGCCGTCACGCTGGCCCTTACGGGCGTGCTGTACCCCCTGACCGTCACCGGTGTGGCGCAGGTGCTGTTCCCGGATGAAGCCAACGGGTCGCTCGTGAAGGATGACCGCGGCCAGGTGGTGGGCAGCGCGCTCATCGCCCAGGGCTTCACTCAAGCCGGCTACTTCCAGCCGCGTCCCTCCGCCGCGGGCACGGGCTGGGACGCGACGGCTTCCAGCGGGAGCAACCTGGGCCCCACTTCGCGGAAGCTCCGCGACCGAGCAGTGGCGGAGGCGGACCGGCTGCGCCATGAGAACCCCGAGGCCGAAGGCCCCGTGCCCGGCGAGCTGGTGACAGCCTCCGCGTCCGGGTTGGATCCGCAGGTGTCGCCGGAGTCAGCGCTGTGGCAGGTTCCCCGCGTGGCGCGAGCGCGCGGCCTGGACCCTGCGCGCGTGCGGGCGTTGGTGATGTCACGGGTGGAAGGCCGGACGTTCGGCGTGCTGGGAGAGCCCCGGGTGAACGTGCTCACGTTGAACCTCGCGATGGACCGTCAGTTCGGCGGACCCGCGCCCACGGCCTCCCGGTGAGGAGGAGGCAGGCATGACGACGCGGCGCCCTCGCGCGGAGGACTTCCTGGAGCTGGTGGAGCGCGGCCGTCGCGGCCGGCTGAAGCTCTACATCGGCTTCGCGGCGGGCGTGGGCAAGACCTTCCGCATGCTGGAGGAAGCACACGCGCTGAAGGCGCGCGGCGTGGACGTGGTGCTGGGCTTCATCGAGACCCACGGTCGTCCCGAGACGGAGGCACGGGTCGCCGGCCTGGAGGTCGTGCCGCGCCAGCGCATCACGTACCGAGACGTCACCGTGGAGGAGATGGACCTGGACGCCATCCTCGCGCGCAAGCCGCAGGTGGCCATCGTGGACGAGCTGGCCCACACCAACGCGCCCGTGTGCCGTCACCGCAAGCGCTACCAGGACGTGCAGGAGTTGCTGGCCGCGGGCATCAACGTCATTGGCGCCTTCAACGTGCAGCACCTGGAGAGCCTCAACGACCTGGTGGAGCGCAACACCGGCGTCACCGTGCGGGAGACCCTGCCGGACAGCTTCCTCAAGACGGCCGACCAGGTGGTGAACCTGGACCTCGCGGTGGAGGACCTGCACGAAAGGCTCAAGACGGGAAAAATCTACGCGCCGGACAAGGTGCCGCACGCGCTGGAGCGCTTCTTCACCGGCGACAACCTCTCCACGCTGCGCGAGCTGGCCCTGCGCGAAGTGGCGGAGAGCCTGGACCGGGCCACCACGGGCAGGCAGGCCCGAGCTGGCGAGGACGCATCCCAGAAGGGCGGCACGTGGGGCCGGGTGCTGGTGGCCCTCTCCAGCCATCCGCCGCGCGCGGCGACGCTGCTGCGCCGGGGCTCGCGCATGGCGGGCCGGCTCAACACGGACTGGTTCGTGGTGTACGTGGAGACGCCGGGCGAGGCGCCGAACCTCATCGACGCGGAGGCGCAGCGGCACCTGCTGACGAACATCGAGAAGGCGAAGGAGCTGGGCGCGGAGGTGGTGCGCCTGCGCTCCCGCGACCCCGTGGCGGCGCTGCTGGACTTCGCCCGCTCGCACGGCGTGGGGCACATCATCATCGGCCGTTCGCACCAGTCGAAGTGGCGCCAGCGGTTGGGGATGACCGCGGACGCGCGCCTCCTGCGGGAAGGGGAGGGCTTCGACATCCACGTCGTGTCCTTCGAGTCCCATGAGGAGAAGCACCCATGACGCTGCGCTCGCGTCTGCTGATGGCCCAGGCGCCGCTGGTGCTGGCATTGCTCTTCCTGGGAGCCACGGCCGTCATCACCCTGGCGCGCGTGGGCCGCTCCGGCCAGCAGGTGCTGGAGGACAACTACCGCAGCGTGCTCGCCACCCAGCGCATCACGGAGCAGTTGGAGCGCATGGACAGCGCGGCGCTGTTCATCATCGCGGGCGAGCGCGAGCGGGGGCTCACCCAACAGGCCACGCAGCGCCCTCCGCTGGAGACGGAGCTGGGCGTCCAACTGGGCAACATCACCGAGCCCGGCGAGGCGGAGGCCACGCAGCGGCTGCGCACCGCGTGGACGAAGTACCGCGAGGAGTTCGACGTCTTCCTCCAGGCACGTGACGCGGGGGCCGCGCGCACGCGCTACTTCGAAGCGCTCGCTCCGGCCTTCCAGGAGGCGAAGGCCGCGGCGTCGTCCGTCCTCGCGCTGAACCAGGACGCGATGGTGCGCAAGAACGACCAACTGCGCCAGCAGAGCGAGCAGGTGAACACGCTGATGGCGCTGGCGGTGGTGGCGGCGCTGGGCTTCGGCCTGTTCTTCACGACGTCGCTGGTGCAGCGAGCGCTCAGGCCGGTGTCCGTGCTGTCCCAGGCAGTGCGCCGCCTGGGGCAGGGCGACGTGGAGGCGCGAGCCGCGGTGGAGGGGCGGGACGAAATCGCCGGGCTCGCGCGGGACTTCAACACCATGGCGGAGCGGCTGGCGCAGTACCGCAAGAGCAGCCTGGGCGAGCTGCTCCAGGCACAGGCGGTGTCCCAGGCGGCCATCGACAGCCTGCCCGACCCCGTGCTGGTGCTGGGCGCGGAAGGAGGGCTGCTCAACGTGAACGCCGCGGCGGAGAAGGTGCTGCGCCTGCGGCTGGACGAGGGCGGGGACGCGCTGGGCCGGGTGGAACCGGAGGTGCGCGCCGTGCTGGAGCGGGTGCGAGCGCACGTCGTGGGCGGAAGGGGCGCGTACCAGCCCCGGGGCTACGAAGAGGCGGTGCGCGTGGAGTCGTCTCCGGAGGGCGTCCGGTGGCTCCTGCCGCGAGGCAGCCCGGTGCACGGCGAGACCGGCGACGTGGTGGGCGCCACGCTCATCCTCCAGGACGTGACGCGGCTGAGGCGCTTCGACGAACTGAAGAACGACCTGGTGGCCACGGTGGCGCACGAGTTCCGCACGCCGCTCACGTCGCTGCGCATGGCCATCCACCTGGTGGCGGAAGGCGTCGTGGGACAGGTGACGGAGAAGCAGGCGGACCTGCTCTTCGCGGCGCGCGAGGACTGCGAGCGGTTGCAGGGCATCGTGGATGACCTGCTGGACCTGTCGCGCATCCAGTCCGGGAAGCTCCAGTTGGACGTGCGGGAGGTGAGCACGGAGGAGCTGGTGGAGCAGGCGCTGGCCGCGCAGCGCACGCTGGCGGAGGACCGCGGCGTGCGCCTGTCGCAATCCCTGTCACCGGACGTGGAGACGGTGCGGGTGGATCCAGACCGGTTGCGGCTGGTGTTGGGCAACCTGGTGGGCAACGGCGTGAAGCACACGCCGCACGACGGCGAAGTGTCCGTGCACGTGTCGCGTGACGGCACCCACGTGCGCTTCGAGGTGAAGGACACCGGCGAAGGCATCCCCGCCCAGGAGCAGGCCCGCATCTTCGAGAAGTTCTACCGCGCCCCGGGAGCCCCAGCGGGAGGCGCGGGGCTGGGGCTGTCCATCGCCCGCGACATCGTCCAGGCCCACGGCGGCGAGCTGGGCGTGGTGAGCGCGCCGGGGCGGGGCAGCACCTTCTGGTTCACGCTGCCGCAGCCTGAGCAGGGCTGAAGTCCGCGGTCATTGCGGAGCGGACGCCTCCAGCTGCCGCATCGCTTCGTTCTGCGCGTCGGACGCGGAGCGGACGATTTCAGCGCTCGACAGGCCGAACGCGCCCGCGTCCATCTTGCGCAGCTGGGGAATCACCTCGCGCTCCTCCTCCGTCATGTGCTGGGCCACCACCGCCTCCAGCTGGCGCACCGTGGCCTCGCGGCGGCGCGGGTCGTGGCGGACGCGCAGCAGCTCGGAGAGCAGCTGGGTCATCTCCCCGTGCTCCTCCACCGCGAAGTCGATGCGCGGCCCGTCCACGACGCTCCGCGCGACGGGATACACCCAGCGCTCCTCGACGGTGCTGTGCATCGTGAGCGTTTCGGCCAGCCGCAGGCACAGCGCGGGCTTCTCTTCGTCCGGCGCATGGTGCCAGGCCTCGAAGAGGGCCTCGGCGTCGCGGTGCTGCTGGATGAGCACGTCGATGAGGTTCATGACGGGCCAGGGTTCGCACGCGCGCGCAAGGGCGCAATCCACTCTCCAGGACGAGCGCCCCTGCACGCCCCGGCCTCCAGTGCCGGGCCTGCATGCACTGGCGCACAGGCCGCGTGCGTCACGTCTCCGCTTCGTACTTCTTGCGCTTGCGCCACAGCGTCGACGCATCGATGCCGAGCAGCCGGGCTGCTTCATCCAGCGTCGGCACGGAGGCCATCACCCGCAGGATGTGTTCGCGCTCCACCGCTTCCAGCGTGTGCGGCCCGCCCAGCGTCGCCCCTGGCCCCACCGCGGACGCGATGCGCTCCGGGAACGCCTGCGGCTCCACGACTCCCGACGCGCCCACGATGAGCGCCCGCTCCAGCGCGTTGCGCAGCTCGCGCACGTTGCCCGGCCAGGGGTAGGCCCGCAGCATCGCCTCCGTGGCGGGCGACAGCTCCGGGGCCGGACGCTGCGCGGCCTTCGCGAAGAAGGCGATGAAGCGGCGGGCCAGCGGGAGCAGGTCCTCCGGCCGCTCGCGCAGGGCGGGGAGCTTCACCTCCAGGACGTTCAACCGGTACATCAGGTCCTCGCGGAAGCGTCCCTCCGCCACGTCCTTCTCCAGGTCGCGGTGCGTGGCCGCCACCACGCGCACGTCCGCCTTGCGCGTGCGCCCCTCGCCCAGCCGTTCGAACTGCTTCTCCTGCAGGAAGCGCAACAGCTGCGCCTGGAGCGCGGGGCTCATCTCCGCCACTTCATCCAGGAAGAGCGTGCCCCCTTCCGCCTGCTCCACGCGCCCCGGCTGGTCCTTCACCGCGCCCGTGAAGGCGCCGCGCGCGTGGCCGAACAGCTCGCTCGCCAGCAGTTGTTCGGACAGGGTGGGGCAGTTGATGGTGACGAAGGGCCGCTTGCGCCGCGCGCTCATCGAATGCAGCGCCCGCGCCAGCACCCCCTTGCCCGTGCCGCTCTCCCCGCGCAGCAGCACCGAGGCGTCGGACGTGGCCGCGCGCTGGATGAAGCCGATGGCCGCGTGCATGGCCGGAGACGCCGTCTCCAGCGTGGCCTCCGGCACCGCCTGCGCCAGCTGTCCCTCCAGGTCCCCCAAATGCGAGGCCAGCTCACGCTGCGCCTTCGCGCGCTCCAGGACGTGACGGATCTGCGCGGGGGTGAACGGCTTGGGCAGGTAGTCGCGCGCGCCGCGCTTCACCGCCTCCACGGCCGTGTCGAACGTCGCGTAGGCGGTGATGAGGATGACGTCCAGCGCGGGGGACTCAGCGAGCAGGCGGGGCAGCAGCTCCAGTCCGGACGCGTTGCCCAGCCGCAGGTCCACGAACGCCAGGTCCGCCGGGCCCTGGGCGAGCGCCGCGAGCGCGGCCTCCGGCGTGGCGGCTTCGCGCACCTCGCAGCCCAGACCTTCCAGGCACACTCGCAGGGTGTGGCGGATGTTTCGCTCGTCGTCCACCACGAGCACCCGCATGGGGCGCTCCGTCGCCTCGGTACTGGCACGCACTTCCATGGTCCCAGTCTAAGAGCACGCCGTGTGCCGGGCCCGTCTGTCGGATGCCGGGCGGCGCAAGCCTCGGGGGCGCATTGCATCCGGCACGGTGTGCCCTGGATGGCGGTTGCAAGGTGCAACGCGGGACGGGCTGGTGTCTGCTGCGGCACGGCCGTGCGGCTGGCACGCGCCATGGATGGAAGGGAGCCCATGGGCAACGAAGGGACGCCTCCGGACGAGGGGGGCGATGAAAAGAACATCTTCGCGAAGGAGCTGGCCCCTCCGCCCAGCATCTGGCTGCGCAAGGGCACCTGGCTGGCCCTCGTCTTCGTGGCGATGGTAGGCGTCTTCATCTGGCTCCAGGGCGGGGAGGACCGCGCGCTGGACGCCATGTCCCCCTCGCAGCGTGAGGCCCTCTTCACGGACACCCGCGACGAGTTCCGCCTGCTGTGCCTGGCGGACGGCGGCGCCTCACGCTGGCCCAAGAAGTGCGCGAATCACGCGGCGTTCCTCGTCCGCTTCTCCGAATGCGATGACACCTGCCACCGCGAGGTGGAGCCCTTCCTCCCACGACCCACCCGCTGAGCGCCGCCGAGCGGCCGGGCCAGGGCCTGTATGGACGCACCCAGGCCACCGACACTGTCAGTGAAGCCCATGCCGGACGGCTGGAATGATCGCGCCAGGATGCCTTCCGGGCCTCCTCGGCAGACGTGAGGCGTCCTCCACCGAGTGTCCCACCTGACAGGACGAAGTGTCCCGTATGACCCTGCGGGGCAATGCAGACCCGTTTCCAGGATATTTCAAGGGGCGCGGGCTTGAGTCGGGGGGAGAGGTGTTGTCTATCCTACGTGTCCTGACGGAGCCCCGGTCTTCGGGGGAGCCCGTTGGGGCCGCGGAAGGATGAGCGACAATGAGCTGGCGCAGCAGGCCCGGCGCGGGAGTACGGCCGCGCTTCATCGGGATGGGTGACATGGGCCCGCGAGGGGGTGCGTGATGGCGATGAGGCTCAAGCAGAAGATGATGGTGCTGCCGACGGTGGCGGCGGCGTTCCTGGTGGCCATCGTGGCGGTGACGGTGGTGTTGGGCGCGCGCACGCGAAATGCCTCGGAGCGCATTGGTGCCAGTCTGGCGCCGTCGGTGAGCCAGGCGCAGACGTCCCGCGCGGGGTTCGCCGCGCTACACCAGGACGTGGCCGACGCGGTGGCGTTGCACGCGGTGAAGCAGGAGACGCTGGACGCGCAGGTGCAGGAGCTCCAGAAGGGGCTCACCGCGCTGCGAGCGTTTCCGGACGTGGACGGCCCGAAGGTGGAGGCGTTGCAGGGGGCCTTCACGCGCTACTGGCAGGAGGCGTCGCAGGTGGTGGCGCTGGCGGCGCGCAATGACGCGGCCGCGGAGGCCGCGCTCGGGAAGCTGGAGCCCTCGTACCGGACGGTGCACGCCGACCTGGAGTCCGTGACGGCGCAGCAGGAGGCGTCACAGCGAGAGACCTTCATGGAGGTGTCGTCGCTGCACGGCATGACGCTGACGTGGGTGCTGGTGCTGGCGGTGACGTGCATCGTGGCGCTCGCGGTGGCCACGGTGTGGCTGCTGCGCGAGGTGACGACGCCCCTGGCGCGGCTGACGGCGACGGCGACGCGCATCGTGCGGGAAGGCGACCTGTCGCTGGCCATCGACACGAGCGCGCAGGACGAGGTGGGCGAGCTGGCGCGCAGCATCCAGACGTTGATGACGCGGCTGGGCTCGGTGCCCAACACGCTGCGCTCGGTGGTGACGGAGCTGACGGCGGCGGCGTCGCGGCTGAACGCGGCGAGCCACGAGCAGCTCAACTTCCTGACCAGCCAGTCGCGCAGCCTCACGGAGGCCAGCTCCACCATCGCGGAGATCGCCCAGACGTCCGGCATGGCGGCCAGCCGCGCGGAGATGGTGTTGAAGGTGGCGGCGCAGGCGGACGCGTACAGCGCCTCCGGACAGGTGTCCATCGAGCGGAGCGCGGAGGGGTTGCAGCAGATCCGCGCGCGGGTGGGTGCGCTGGTGGGGAGCATTGGCGTGCTGTCCGAGCAGGCGGTGCACGCGGGTGAAATCATCGGCAGCGTGAAGGACCTGGCGGACCAGTCGAACGTGCTCGCGTTGAACGCGGCCATCGAGGCGGCGCGGGCCGGCGAGGAAGGCCGGGGCTTCGCGGTGGTGGCCAAGGAGATGCGGGCGCTGAGCAGCCAGTCGCTGCAGAGCACGCAGCGCATCGGGAAGATCCTCCTGGAGATCAACCAGGCCATCCGCGAGACGGTGGGCATCGCGGAGGAGGACAGCCAGAAGATGGAGGAGGGCATCGAGCAGGTGCTCTCGTCCGCGACGACGCTGAAGGACATCACGCAGGTGGTGCAGGAGAGCAGCCAGGCGGCGCGGCAGATCGTCGCCTCGGTGACGCAGCAGAACGCGGGCATCACGCAGATGACGGAAGTGGTGACGCAGCTGTCGGAGATGATGAGCGACGTGGTGATGGCCACGAGCAACGCCGAACAGGCGGTGGGGCAGATCAACACGTCCCTGGGCAAGCTCCAGGAGCTGTCGACCACGTTCCGCGTCTAGCCGTCCGCGAAGGCATCACGCAGGGCCCACGGGCCGCTCCGGAACACCGGGGCGGCCCGTCGTGCGTCAGACGCCCTTGAGGATGATCCGCTTGTCGCCGAAGACGGCGGAGACCTCGATTTCTCCGCCCATGGCCTCCACGGCGCGCCGGAGCGTGGAGAGCCGGTGATCGTCCCGGGCTTCGGTCTGGGAGAGCTGACCCTGGGAGATGCCCATCCGTTCGGCGAGCTGCGTCTGCGTCATCCCCGCGAACTCGCGCACCTCCCGCAGACTCATCTCCAGGAGTTCCTTCCGGACGCGCTCATCCTGTTCCTTGAGTTGCGCTGGCGTGAACTTCTCCCGGCGCATCCCCTTCCAGCTGTGGAGCTTCATGACTCCGTCTCCTCGCGCTCGTTTTTCGAATCGTCGTGAAGTCCGGCGGCCCTCTCCCAGAGGTATCGCAGCCAGATCTTCTCTGCCTGGGGGATCATTCTCTCGTAGAAGCGCTTGTCTCCGGTCTTGTCGCCCCCCAGAAGCAGGACTCCGTTGCGCGCAGGGTCGAAGGCGTAGAAGACCCGGATGGGATGCCCTCCGGACTGGATGCGGAGTTCCCGAAGCGGCTGGGAAGAGCCCTTGAGCTGGCTGCTGTACGGGAACCCAAGTGCGACCCCCTTCGCGGCCAGAAGCTCCACCCCGTGGTCCACGGACCGCGCCGTCTCTTCGTCGAGAGCAAGGAACCAGTCCCGGAACTCATCGGTTCCGAAGACTTCAATCCCATGAGACGGAATATCATTCCTGGATGATATTCCGTCAAGATGATGGGGGGATGTCTTGGTGCGCTTGGAATGGGCCAGGGGCGAGTGCTCCCGTCGAGAGAAGACGGGAGACGTTAGGCCCTACCTCTGACGTCACTCGCCCTGCATCAGGCCCGTGATGCTGCCGTCTGGGTGGACCGTGACGCGGCGGGCAGCGGGCTCGCGCGGCAGGCCCGGCATGGTGAGCAACTCTCCAGTCAGCGCCACCAGGAAGCCTGCTCCCGCGGACAGGCGCACCTCTCGCACCGTCAACGTGAAGCCTCGGGGCCGGCCTGTCTTCGCCGGGTCGTCCGACAGGGACAGGTGCGTCTTCGCCATGCACACCGGAAGCCCCGCGCCTCCCAGCGCTCGCGCTGTCTCCAGGTCCTTGCGCGCCCCTGGCGTGAAGGCCACGTCGTCCGCGCCGTACACCGTGCGCGCGATGGCGCGGATCTTCTCCTCCGGCGTCTGCTCCAGCTCGTAGAGGAAGCGCGGCTTTGGCGGCGCCGCGTCCGTCGCGTCCAGCATCGCCAGCACCGTGTCCGCCAGCTCCAGCGAACCCTCGCCGCCCTTGCCGAACCCGTCGCATACGGCGATGCCCACGCCCCTCGCCTTCGCGAACGCGCGCACTTCGTCCAGCTCGCCTTCCGTGTCCTGCGGGAACCGGTTCACGCACAACACCGCCGGCAGGCCGAACGCCGCCACCGACTCCAGGTGCTTCTCCAGGTGGTTGAAGCCCTTCAGGAGCGCCTCGCGGTCCGGCTCCGCCACCTGCGCCGCCGCCGCGCCGCCGTGGTGCTTCAGCGCCCGCAGCGTCACCACCAGCATCACGCCCCGGGGCCACACGCCCGCGCTCCGGCACTTGATGTCCAGGAACTTCTCCGCGCCCAGGTCGAAGCCGAAGCCCGCCTCCGTCACCACCTCGTCCGCGTACGCGAGCGCCAGCCGCGTGCCCACCACCGACGAACACCCGTGCGCGATGTTGCCGAACGGCCCCGCGTGCACGATGGCCGGCCCGCCCTCGCGCGTCTGGGCCAGGTTCGGCATCAGCGCGTCCTTGAGCAGCGCCACCATGGACGCCGCCGCGTTCACGTCGTTCGCACGCACCGGCGAGCCGTCCGGCGCCTGCCCCACCACGATGCGCCCCAGCCGCGCCTCCAGGTCCTTCAGGTTCTCCGCCAGCGCCAGGATGGCCATCACCTCGCTGGCGGCCGTGATGTCGAAGGACGTCTCTCGCGGCACGCCGTGCGCCTTGCCGCCCAGCCCCACGATGACGTTGCGCAGGAACCGGTCGTTCATGTCCATCGCGCGGCGCCAGCGCACCCGCGTGCCCTCCAGCGCCACCGGGTGGCCGTAGTACACGGCGTTGTCCACCAGCGCGGACAGCAGGTTGTGCGCGCTGGTGATGGCGTGCAGGTCGCCGGTGAAGTGCAGGTTGATGTCCGCCGCCGGCTCCAGGCTCGCCTGCCCGCCGCCGGTGCCGCCGCCCTTCACGCCGAAGACGGGCCCCAGGGACGGCTCGCGCAGCGCCGCCACCGCCTTGCGGCCCCGCTTGCGCAGCCCCATGGCCAGCGCCACCGACATGGTCGTCTTGCCCTCGCCCGGGGGCGTGGGGTTGATGGCCGACACCAGGACCATGCGGCCCTGGCGCGAGCCGCGGCCCAGGGCGTCCAGCGACACCTTGGCGCGGTCGCGGCCCCAGGGGAGGACGTCTTCCGGCGCGAGACCCAGCTCGGCGCCGACTTCAGTGATGGGACGGAGCGTCATGGCGGGGGACTCTCCGTGCCCCGCCGGAGGAGGTCAACGCTCGCGACACGGAGGGCAGGCAGGCACGCATCGCAGGACGGTTCCCCGGGAGGCGGGCAGGGTGGGAGGATGCAGGCGCAGGGCGGAGCCCGGGGGCGCGATGGAATACGCGGCCGGGAGTTCCGTCAGGGAGAGCATCATGAACCGCATTCTCGGCATCGCATCGGTGGGGTTGGCTTCGCTGGCGCTCGGGGTGGCCCTGTGGGGGCCTGGGAAGTCGGAGGCCCCTGTCGTCCAGGAGGCGCCCCGCGTGCAGGACTCGACGGCGGACGTCCGGGCGCTCCAGAACCGGGTGAAGGCGCTGGAGGAGACGGTGCAGCTCCTGTCCCGGCGGATGATGGCCTTCGAGCAGGGCGGTGGAACGGCCTCGGCCGGCACGGGCGGTCCTCCTCCCGCGGGCCTGGAGGCGGAGGTCGCGAGGCTGCGCGAGGAGCTGCGCGGCGTGGTGGTGGGCGAGGCGCTGACCAACGACAGCGCGAAGCAGTCGCTGAAGGAGCTGATGCGCACGGTGCAGGACGAGCAGCGCACCGAGCAGCGCCAGCAGTGGCAGCAGCAGGTGGACCAGATGCGCGTGCAGGCGGAGACCGAGCGCTCCCAGCGCATGAAGGACTTCATCAGCAACGCGCGGCTCAACTACAGCCAGGAGCAGGCGCTGACGAAGGCGATGCAGGCCGAGGACGCGAAGCGCCAGGAGCTGTCGACGGCGATGGCGGGAGGCCGGCCGGGCCGTGACATGCGTCAGCAGATGCGCGACCTGCGCACGCAGACCGATGCGGAGATGCAGAAGGTGCTCAGCGCGGAGCAAATGACGCAGTACCAGCAGATGCGCCGCGACGACATGAACCCGCGCGGCGCTGGCGGCCCCCGTGGCGGGCCCATCGGCGGTGGCTGGGACACGCGCGCCGCCGGCGGGCAGTAGCGGTTCAGCCGCCGGACTCCATTTCGGTCCAGTCAGGACGCCGATGCACGAACGCCGCGAAGCTCCCTGGAGAGCTCCGCGGCGTTCTTGCGACCCGCGAACTTCGCGGCGCCTACTTCCCGCCGAAGATGCCCTTGAGGCGCTTCTTCGCCTCTTCCTCGGCGCGCTGCTTGGCCTTCTCCTGCTCGAGGCGGGCCTGGTCTTCCAGCTTCTTCTTCTCCTCGTTGGCGCGCGCCTCCAGCTCCTGACGCTTCGCCTCTGCTTCGGCCTTCGCCTTGTCCTGGCCGCCCGTGATGATGTCCTCCACGGCCTTGCCCTTCTCACCCAGCAGACCGCCCAGCGCGGCGCCTCCGGCCATCTTCAGGATGGTCGTCGCCGCCGGCTTCACGTCCACGCCCGTCACCTCCGGGCTCCACGCCTTGCCTGAAATCTTCAGCCCCACCGGGATGGCCTCCGTCGGCGTCACCTTGCCCACCGTCAGCGTCTTGATGGTCGCGGGCGTCAGCGACACGCCGCCCGTCAGGTCCAGCGTGCCGTCCAGCCCGATGCCGCCGTCGAAGCTCATCGCCGCCTCCGGCCGCGTCCAGGTGATGGGCTTGCTCAGCTGCGCCACGCCGTTCTTGATGGTCACGCTGAAGGGCAGGTCCCCACCCAGCGACGTCACGTCGCCGCTCTTGAGCGCCTTCGCGAAGGGCAGCGCCTTGGCCAGCGGCCCCGTCACGGACGACACCAGGTCCTTGCCCAGGAACGTGCCCTCCAGCAGGTTGCCGTTGATGCCGCCCAGCAGCGTCTGCTGCAGCTTGTCCGGCGTGTAGCCCACGCCCTGCACGTCCACGTTGCCGTTGAACTTGCCCGTCAGCACCTGCTTCGGCGTGCGCGCCGCCAGCGCCTGCGCCACCTCCAGGCCCTGCACCTGCACCTTCGCGGTGAAGGGCCGGGCCTCCGGCGCGGGCCCCAGGCGGATGGTCGTCCCGTCCGCCACCACCTTGCCGCCGTAGATGCCCGTCGAGAACTTCTCCACCGTGATGAGGTCGTCCACCATCTTCACCACACCCGTCACGTTCGTCAGGTCCATCGCCGTGTAGCGCAGCGACGCGATGGCGAACTGGATGTCACCCCGGTAGCCGTTGAAGCGATTGGCCTCCCCAGGCGGCGGCTCCGGCGGGGGCTTGCCTCCCGTGCGAGACAGCACCTGCTCCTCGCTCATCAACAACTTCTCCGCATCCAGCTTCGCGGCCTTCACGTCCGCCTTGAACGTCGTCGTCGCCTTCTTGCCCGTACCCGCGAGCGCCACCGTGGCGGTGCCCGTCACCGTGTCCTCCAGCGCGCCCAGGCTCATGCTGGTGACGTTCACCGTCATCCCGCTGCCCGTCTTCGCCGGCGCGTACGTGCCCGCCGCCGCGACCTCCAGCCGCTGCCCCGGCGCCTTGTTCACCAGCAGGCCCGGCCGCATGTCCACGCCGTTCAGGTCCGCCTTCGCGTCGAAGCGCAGCGCGCCGCCGCTCGCCGCCGCGCCCGTCACCTTCGCGTTCAGCTTCATCGCGCCGCCAGCTTCCTTCGTCAGCTGATCCGGCACCCGCAGCCGCACCGGCGTCAGGTCCACCGCGATGTTGATGGCTTGCGCTTCCTGCGTGCCGCTGCCGCGCACGTCCAGGCCAATGGGGCCGGCGATCATCCCGTTGAGCTGCTTGCGCAGCGGCGGGTAGTACTCGGCGAGCACGGCGGGATCCAGGTTGCGGCCCACCAGCTCAAGGCCCTCCACCGCGGGCTTGTCCGTGAGCAGCCCCTTCACCTTGCCCTTGCCCGTGATGGCCGCGGGGCCCAGGTTCAGGTTCAGCTTGTCCAGCGCCAGGTCACCGGTGGCCATATCGCCCGTCACGTCCGTGTCGAGCACCACGTCCAGCGCCTTGCCGCCCTCGGAGCCGGCGAACTTCATGCCCAGCGCCTTGATAACGCCCACGAGCTTCGTGGGGCCCTTGCCGCCGGGCACCGCGCCGCCCAGGTCCGCCTTCCAGTCCGCGTCCAGCGTGCCCGCCTGCAGCCCCACGTCCGGGGGCAGGAACGGCCCCAGCGGCGACAGGTCGATGTGCTCCGCCTTCAGCGTCACCTGCTCGGGCGTGGGGATGAGCGTCGCCGGCAGCGGCGCCGCGGCGAGCGTCATCTTCAAGTTCTGCTTGTCCGCGAGCACCGCCGCCGCCAGGTCCACCTTCAGCGGCTGGCCCACGCGCAGGTCCTTCACCTCGATGTCCAGGTCCTTCACCGCCAGCTCGCGCGCCTGAGCTCCGCCCGCCCGGTCCACGAAGCGGATGGTGCCGTCGGTGAGCGCCGCGCGCTCCACGTGCACGCCCGACAGGTCCGTGGGCTGCGTCTCCTCCTCGGGCGTCTCCTCCTTCGGCTGCTGCGCGGCCAGCTTCTCCTGGAGGCGCTGCACGTTGGTGGTGCCGTCCGCCAGGCGGATGACGTTCACGGTGAGCCCGGACACCTCCGCGTCCTGCACGCGGATGTCCTTGCCCTTGGAGGTGAGCAGCGGCATCGCCGCCACGCTCACGGTCACGTCCTTCACCTCCGCGAGCGGCAGGTCCTCGCCCTCGGCGGCGCCCACGCTGACGTTCTGGATGTGAGCGCCCACGTAGGGAAAGAGCTTCGTGGAGACGTCGCCAATCTCGATGGGGCGCCCCAGCTTCTGCGAATACGTCGCGGCCTGGTCGCGCGCCGTCTTCAGCAGGATGGCGTCCAGGCGCCACAGCACCACCGCCACGATGGCGATCAGGAGGACGAGGATGCCTCCCAGCACATACGGCCAACGCTTCTTCTTCACAGCCGCCACGGTTCCTCCTCCGTCGGGAGAGCGGTCGAACGCTTAGCGCAGCGCCAAGAGCGCCGCACCTCCCATGCACACAGGGAGGTTGCCAGCGTGACGGTCAACAGCCGGAGGGAAAGTCACACTCCTGTCGACCCTTGCATCCAGGCACGGCAGCCCCACCCAGGAAGGGGCCTCCCATGCTTTGAGGACGCATAAGGTCCGGAGCTTTCAAGGAATCATGGGGTTCAACGGGCGGCGCCTACAGGTCGATGACCTCCGGCTCCATCCCGGATGGCGGCGGCGTGTCTCCCTGTCCTTCCAGCAGGAAGCCCCAGGGCGCGTACACGTTCCCGCCGGTGAAGGCGTCCACGTAGAGCACCACCGGCGTGTCCAGCCCGTCGTACGTGACCTCGAAGATGGACAGCTGGCCCTTCCCCTCGCCCTGGCCATCCACCTGGGTGAACTCGCAGCAGTCCCCCATGAGGCGCCACGCCACCGGCTGGCCCTGCGGCCCGCGCAGGAGCTTGAAGTACGCCATCACGCCCTTGTCGCCCCAGCCCACCCGCACCGGGTTCTCCGGCCGGGTGCCGTAGGTCAGCGGATCCGGCCGCTTCGGCATCAGGGGCGCGGTGCGGCGCATCACCTCTTCCATGGACGTGCCCGGGGAAGCGCACGCCGTCAGGAGCAGCAGCGCGGCGGGGATGCATCGGAACAGGGACATCGGGACCTCCAGCTCGGACAGCGGGGCCAGGTTGCCCATCAGGTCCCAGCCCTGCACCACCAGCTCCTCCGAGCATGTCTCCGCCTCCAGGGTCCGCTCCGGAGTGACGAAGC
>NZ_RAWN01000150.1:0-24402 GCF_003668895.1 Corallococcus sp. AB045 | reverse complement strand
GCCTGGACCTCTTTGGATAAGCCCCCGCCCGCATGTCCCCCTGCCTCCAGAATGCGTTTCTCTTGGATGACAGGGAGCGGGCGGGGGCTTATCCAAAGAGGTCCAGGCAGCGCGCACCCGAACCACCGAAAGCGTCCAACGCATGAAGCTGTTGCTGGCAGGCCGACGAGGAGCAAGCGATCCGCTGTTCGCCCCCCCGGAGGCGTCCCTGTCCTGGCTGCAACGCGTGGAGGCGTGGTTCCAGCAGGTGGCCGAAGGCGTGCTGGAGGGCACCCGCATCGAGGAGGGCCCCCAGGGCGCGCCCGTGCTGCGCCTGCGCCTGCACCCGGCCGCGGCGGAGGTGTCGCTGCTCGCGACGACCCAGGAGCGCATCGTCGTGTCCGCGGACACCAGCGCCGCGGGGCCCGGCTACCACCGCTACCTGGTGGACCTGCTCAAGGGGCTGGGCGACCTGAACGGCATCTCCTGGGCCCCGCCCGACGAGGACGTGGGCGTGGGCGACGCCACGGGCTACTTCCACACCGGTGACGTGGACCTGGTGGAGAAGCACTTCCTGGGCTGGCTCCAGCACTCGGTGGGGCAGGTGCTGCGCATGCGCAGCCTGGGCAACTCCGGCTTCGCGCTGTCCATGCGCTTCGGCCACACCTTCCAGCACCCGGGCGCGCTGCTCACGCCCCTGGGGCCTCGCGACGAGCGCTGGCTGCGCACCGTGCACGAAGACCCGCGACAGGGCACGGACGTGTTCCCCTGGTGGAACCCCGGCGTGGACGCGCGCGAGCGCTTCACGCGCGCCCTGTGCCGGCTGTGGACGGACGTCGTCTGGCGCCCGCCGCTCCTGGATGAAGAGCGCCAGCGCCTGCGCGACGTGGCCCGGCTGCTGGAGCAGGCCTGGCGCGAGGACCCCTCGCTCCCGTACCCGTGGCGCGAGTGGCAGGAGGTGCTCGGCTACCTGGGCATGGGAGGGACGGTGGCGGAGGAGGTCCACCGCCGCGCCCTGGAGTCGCCCGGCGTGGGGCCGTCCATCGGCTACCGGCGGGGCTCCGTGCAGGTGGTGCTCCCCGAGGGCTGGGAGATTCGCATCCCCGGCTCGCTGGCGGAGACGCGCCTGCAGGACGGCAGCTGGGTGGCGCGCGACCACCGCCGCACCGTGCGAGTGGTGCCCCTGGAGGACTCCGCGGAGGAGCAGCTGGCGCCCACCAGCCCGGAGCGCAAGGCCCTGGAGCTGGAGCACCACGGCGCCCGCGTCAGTGGCCGCGCGTCCCTGCACGTGGGTCCCGGCGAGTGCCGGCTGACGGCCCTGTGCCGCTCGGGCAACCGCCGTGCCCTCTGCGTGGTCAGCTTCGATGATCCGGACGAGCAGGACTGGGCCCTGGGCACCTGGCGTTCGCTGGACCACGCTGTCGCCGCCTGACGGTCCGATTGTTTGAGGACCGACCCCTTGCAAAAGCGCTGTCCGGTGGACAGTCAGCGCACCCGGACGTCTTGCCGCATCGCGCAGTCGCACCCACATTCCGGCGGCAGTTTCCCCACGGAATCGAGTGAGACGCATGAGTGGCAAGCGGGAGATCTGGCCGGGCAAGCCCTGGCCTCGCGGCGCGACCTTCGACGGCTCGGGCACCAACTTCGCGGTCTATTCGCAGGTGGCCACACGCGTGGAGGTGTGTCTCTTCGACCGGGCGGACCCGACGAAGGAGATTGAACGCTTCGACCTGCCGATGAGCACGGAGTTCGTCTGGCACGGCTACGTGCCGGACCTGGAGCCCGGGACGCTGTACGGCCTGCGCGTGCACGGGCCCTACGAGCCGGAGAAGGGGCACCGCTGCAACCCGCACAAGCTGCTCGTGGACCCCTACGCCAAGGCGCTCTACGGCGAGGTGGACTGGAAGCAGCCGGTGTTCGGCTACCCCCTGGACCACCCGAAGAAGGACCTGATGCGCGACGAGCGCGACAGCGCGGCCGGCATGCCCAAGGGCGTGGTGGTGAGCGACTTCTTCGACTGGGGCAATGACCGGCGCCTGGACATCCCGTGGCGCAAGACGGTCATCTACGAGGCCCACGTGCGCGGCCTCACCATGCGCCACCCGGGCGTGCCGGAGCACCAGCGCGGCACGTACGCGGGCCTGGGCTCGCCGGCCATCATCGAGCACCTGCAGAAGCTGGGCGTCACCGCGGTGGAGTTGTTGCCGGTGCAGGAGTTCGCGGACGACTCGTTCCTCAACGACAAGGGCCTGTCGAACTACTGGGGCTACAGCACGCTGAACTACTTCGCGCCCGAGCAGCGCTACGCCAGCCGCAAGACGCCGGGCGGCGCGGTGGCGGAGTTCAAGTCGATGGTGAAGTCGCTGCACGCGGCGGGCATCGAGGTGCTCCTCGACGTCGTGTACAACCACACGTGCGAGGGCAACCACCTGGGGCCCACGCTGTCGTTCAAGGGCATCGACAACGCGTCGTACTACTGGACCATGCCGGAGGCGCGGCACTACCTGGACTTCACCGGGTGCGGCAACAGCCTCAACGCGTCCAACCCGCAGACGGCGCGCTTCATCGTGGACAGCTTGCGCTACTGGGTGGAGGAGATGCACGTGGACGGGTTCCGCTTCGACCTGGCCACGGTGCTGGGGCGCAGCGGCAAGGGTGGCTACGACCCGAACGCGCCCATCTTCCAGATCATCAACCAGGACCCGGTGCTGGGCCGCGTGAAGCTCATCGCGGAGCCGTGGGACGTGGGCTTGGGCGGCTACCAGGTGGGCGGCTTCCCGTCGCCGTGGCACGAGTGGAACGGCAAGTACCGGGACGCGCTGCGCAAGTACTGGAAGGGCGACGAGAACCAGGCCGCGGAGGTGGGCTACCGGCTCACGGGCAGCGCGGACCTGTTCGCGGCGGCGCGCCGGCGTCCGCAGGCGTCCATCAACTTCGTCACCGCGCACGACGGCTTCACGCTGCACGACCTGGTCACGTACAGCAGCAAGCACAACGAGGCCAACGGCGAGCACAACCGCGACGGCGCGGATGACAACCAGGCGTGGAACTGCGGCGTGGAGGGAGAGACGGACGACAAGAACATCATCTCCCTGCGCGAGCGCCAGAAGCGCAACCTGATGGCGTCGCTCTTCCTGTCCACGGGCGTGCCGATGATTGTCGCGGGCGACGAGATGGGCCGCACGCAGCAGGGCAACAACAACGCCTACTGCCAGGACAACGAGCTGTCGTGGGTGGACTGGAACCTGGACAAGACGCGCCAGGACCTCCTGGAGTTCACGCGCAAGCTCATCCAGTTCCGCCACGGGCAGCCGGTGCTCCAGCGCCGCCGCTTCTTCCAGGGCGAGCACCTGTGGGAGTCCGAGCACAAGGACCTGGCGTGGTTCCGGCCCGACGGCACGGAGATGGGAGCGGAGGACTGGCAGAAGCCCTTCGTGCGCTCGCTGGCGTTCCTGCTGGGCGGCGACGCCATCCCCACGCCGGACGAGCGAGGCCAGCGCGTCAGTGGTGATTCGCTGCTGGTGCTGCTCAACGCGCACCATGAGCCGGTGACCTTCACGGTGCCGCCGCCGGGCGAGGGCGGCGCGTGGCGGCTGGAGCTGTACACGGCGGATGACAAGCGCGGCGATGAAGAGATGAAGCCCGGGAAGTTCGAGATGGCCGGGCGGTCGCTCGCGGTGTTCCGCAAGCCGGGGAGCAACAACACGCCGTGATACGGTGCCCGTGCTGTTGATCAGGAGCGCACTGCATGGCGGACGAAGGGGACGGCGGCAGGAGTGAAGAGGCCGCCGTCGCGCGGGTGTACGGAGAGATTGCGTCCGCCTACGAGGTGCTCTACCCGTCCCTGCACCGCTACGGCGACCGGGTGGAGCGCTTCCTCGCGGACGTGATGAAGCCGGGTCTGCGCGTGCTGGACATGGGCTGCGGCCCGGGCCTGCACACGCGCGGCATGGACGCGTCCGTGGACGTGGTGGGCCTGGACGTGGCGCCGGAGATGCTGGAACTGGCGAAGCGCTCGCGGCCGTCCGGCGCGTGGCGCGTGCACAGCTACATGGATCCGGTGCCGGAGGACCTGGGCGTCTTCGATGTCGTGCTGGTGATTGGATGCCTGGATTTCTGTGACGACCTTCCGCGCGTGCTGGGTCACCTGGGCCGCGTGATGAAGCCGGGCGCGCGGATGTTGTTCACGGTGCTGGAGCGCAGGTCCGGGGTGGAGGCGCATGAAGCGCCCACTCGACGGGTGCGCACGGCGGACACGGATGTGACGCTGCACCTGTGGAGCGCGGAGGAGACGGCGCGCGCGGTGGTGGCGGCGGGCCTGCGGGTCCGCGACTACGCGCACGGGCCGGGCTGGGAGCTGATGGCCGAGGAACGTGTGATGTGGTTCGGCTGGTGGGACGTGACGCGCGGCTGAAAGGCCCATCCTCGGAGGATGGGTGATGTCCGCTGTCTTCCTGCTAGGGGCAATGCGGCCAGATGCACCCCATCTCGATGTTCACGAGCGTCACTCGTCCCTCAACCACGGACATGAACGGGTCGTCCCCACCGCACACGTTGACGCCGTTGCTGTCATAGGCATGCACCTGCACCCACCAGGCCTGCGACACGTAGACGTCGGTGAGGGTTGTCCCCTCGATGACGCCATCCCTCACGTTGAGCGGCAGGGGCCCGACACCTGGGACCGGGTTGCTCGGATCACCCGCTCTCATGGTCACCGTCGCCGTCGCCACGGGACATGGGTCCTCTCCCATGGAGATACGCAGCTCCACGGAACCCATGCGCCAGCCGGCGTCTGCGCCCCCGGCGTCCCTGCCTCCAGCGCTTTCCTCCCCACAAGCCCCGAGCAGCGCACAGCTCACGCCCAGCAACACGCCCCACACAGCTCTCTTCATGGGTCCTCCGAAGTGCGCATGGAACGCGCGGTACTTGGACACATGAGCCCCGGTGCCTGGGACATGAGCCGTCAGGATTTTCGCGCGCCCGCGTCTGGTGGCCCCGTCGGCAAGCTTCAGGGGGCGCACGGGGTTGTCCCGAGGCGTCCGGTTCCATGCGGGGGCGCTTTGCGCCGGTGCATGAGACTCGGACGTTCCTCACGGCCATCACCTCCGGGTGTTCCTGCCACCATCGAAGGCCGTACCGGTCGCACGCCACCGTGAGGCGCGCATGGCTGCCCTTGGCTGGGCAAAAACCCGAACTCGCTCAACGGTAGAGCACGAGACTCAAGATCTCGCATTCGAAGGTTCGACTCCTTCGTTCGCCGGGACCCCGTCGTTTCCGCTGGTGCCAACGCGAGTCCACCGCGTCCTCCTCTCCACGCCGCACACTGGCCGGTCGCCAGGGCCTCCGGAGGCTTCCGTGCTGTTCGCGGAACGCTCCAGTCGCCGTCCGTGACCGGCATCCGGTGCGGAGGTTCGGGAGGCTGAACGCGGATCCGGACGGTCTGTTCGCGCGAAGCGCTCGTGGGGCGGCGGGGTCCTTTTCTCCAGCCGCCGGGTTGCACTCTTTCTTGTCGTCGAGGTGACGTGTCATGGGTATCGGTCGGGTGGAAGTGGCGCAGAACGAGCGGCTGTTCGTCGTGGTGAACGGGAAGGCGGAGCAGTACCTGGGGCCGGGCCGGCACTGGGTGGTGCGTCCGTTCCAGAACGTCCGCTACGAGCGCGTGCCGCTGGAGCCACCGGTCACCCGGCTGGATGAGGCCAAGCTCGCGTTGGTGCCGGAGAAGGACCTCCAGGTGCTGGAGCTGGGCGCGGACGAGCGCGCGGTGGTCTTCCATCACGGCCAGCCGGTGCGGTGGCTGGGTCGGGGTCAGCACCAGGTGTGGACGGCGCAGCGGCTGCCCGGTCGAACCGGTCGGCCCGAGACGCCCACCGTGCGGGTGGAGCGCGTGGACGTGTCCGGGGTGGCGACGGAGCCCCCGCGGGACGAGGTGCGCGCGCTGATTCCGGCCAGTGACTACGTGGAGACCACGGCCACGGAGGGCACGGTGGCGCTGCGGTACGTGAACGGCGTGCTGGACGCGGTGCTGCCGCCGGGCCGGCACGCGGCGTGGACGGTCGCGCACAAGGTGCAGTTCGCGATCATCGACCTGCGCGAGAAGCTGCTCCACGTCACTGGTCAGGAGGTGATGACCAAGGACCGCGTGACGCTGCGGCTCAACCTGTCCGCGGCGTACCGGGTGGTGGACGCGCGGCGGCTGGCGGTGGTGGCACGGGCGCCGGATGAAATCCTCTACCTGGCGATGCAGCTCGCTGCGCGCGAGGCCGTGTCCACGCGCACGCTGGACGAGCTGCTGGCGGCGCGCGAGGCGGTGTCCACGGAGCTGTACGCGCAGGTGAAGTCGGGGGCGGAGGGCGTGGGCCTGGAGCTGCTGCGCTTCGGCATCAAGGACGTGGTGCTGCCGAAGGAGATGAAGGACCTGCTCAACCGGGTCATCCAGGCGCAGAAGGAAGCGGAGGCCAACGTCATCCTGCGGCGCGAGGAGACGGCGGCGACGCGTTCCATGGCGCAGACGGCGAAGGTGCTCGCGGAGAACCCGCTGCTCGTGCGGCTCAAGGAACTGGAGGCGTACAAGGACCTGGCCGCGAAGGTGGGTCAGGTGCACCTCGTGCTCGGTGAGGGCGCGGTGCCCACGCTGCAGCTCAAGGGCGGCTGACACACGGTCGTGTGGCTTCACAGCCACACAACCCGCCTTTTCAGAGGGGAACCGGGGTTGGCCCGGGGGCTGCAATGTCCCCGGGCACACCCTGAAACCAAGGTTCCCGACCATGCGAGTCCTGCTCGCCACGCTCTTCGTCTGCCTTCTGGCCGTCCCGGCCTCCGCTCAGCAACCCTGCCCTCCGGCCGCTTCGCCCACCGCGGGCGTCGCCCAGGGCACCCTGGTGGCTCGCTTCCGTGCGCAGCCGCAGCAGGCGGACACCGAGGCGTGCCCTGACAGCGAGCCGCGCACCTTCAGCCTCAAGCACACGGAGGTGGACGCGGAGGTCAGCGGGTTCCTCGCTTCCGTCACCGTGACGCAGGTGTTCGAGAACCCCTACAGCGCTCCCCTTGAAGCGCTCTACGTCTTCCCGCTGCCGGAGCTGGCCGCCGTGGATGGCATGGAGATGCACCTGGGCAATCGCGTCATCCAGGGCGTCATCCAGACCCGTGAGCAGGCCCGCGACACCTACGAGCGCGCCAAGGCCGAGGGCAAGACGGCCGCGCTGCTCGACCAGGAGCGGCCGAACATCTTCACCCAGTCCGTCGCCAACATCCTCCCCGGTGAGACCATCCGCGTGCGCATCCACTACGTGGAGCGCCTCACCTACGACGCCGGCACCTACCGCTTCAGCTTCCCCATGGTCGTGGCGCCCCGCTTCATCGGCGGCACGCCGCTGCCCACGCGCCAGGGCGAAGGCGTGGAGCCCGACACCACCTCCGTCCCCGACGCGAGCCGCATCACGCCCCCGGTGATCACCGACACGCGCAGCGGCCAAGACATCCAGCTCACCGTGCGCCTGGACGCGGGCCTCCCGGTCCACTCTCTGCGCTCCACCACCCACCGCGTGGACGTGAAGCGCGACGGCCAGTCCCGCGCCACCGTGAGCCTGGGCCGCGATGACCGCATCCCCAACAAGGACTTCATCCTCGAGTACGTCGTCGCCGACGCGCTCATCCGCCCCGCCGTCCTCATGCACCGCGAGCCCGGCGCGGACCACGGCTACTTCCTGGTGATGCTCAACCCGCAGCTGTCCCCCACCCAGCGGGAGATCGTCCCGCGCGAGCTCTACATGGTGCTCGACACGTCCTGCTCGCAGTCCGGCCTCGCCATCGAGAAGTCCAAGGCCATCACCAAGGAAGTGCTCAACCACCTGATGCCCGAGGACACCTTCCAGGTCCTCAACTTCGACACGCAGGTGACCAAGTTCGCGCCCACCGCCGTCCCCGCCACGCCGGAGAACATCCAGAGCGCCCTGCCCTATGTCGCCAACTTCTGGGGCGGTGGCGGCACCGACGTGCGCATCGCCGCCCAGGAGGCCATGGTCCCCGCCAACGACCCCACCCGCCTGCGCATGGTGCTCTTCATGACGGACGGCCTCATCGGCGGTGACGAACAGGTGCTCGGCACGCTTCAGCAGCACCTCCGCGAGGAGACGCGCATCTTCTCCGCTGGCGTGGGCTCCAGCACGAACCGCTACCTCATCACCAAGATGGGCGAGCTGGGCCGCGGCGCCTCCACCCTCGTCAACCTCAACCGCCCGGAGGAAGACGTCGCCCGCGAGTTCGAGCAGCGCATGCGCGGCCCGGTCCTCACCTCGGTCGTGGTGGACACCGAAGGACTGCCCGTCAGCGACGTGTACCCGAAGTCCGTGCCGGACCTCTTCGCCGGCCAGCCGCTGTTCCTCGTGGGCAAGTTCACCGGCACCGGTGACGGCGTCCTCCGCATCTCCGGCCGCGTGCGTGGCCAGGTCCGCCACTTCGACGTGCCCGTGCACTTCCCCGCAGTCGCCCCGGAGCACGATTCACTCAAGAGCCTCTGGGCCCGCCAGCGCATCGAAGAGCTCACCGTGGAGGGCTACCGCGGCGAGACGCCCGAAGTCGTCCAGGGCATCACCGACACCGCGCTCCAGTACCACCTGATGAGCCGCTACACGTCCTTCGTCGCGGTGGAGCAGGTGGCCCGCACGGCCCCCAACGGCGAGTCGGTCCGCGAGATGGTCCCCGTGCAGCTCCCCGACGGCATGGTCTCCGGCGCGCTCAGCCGCGAGGAGATTCCCCCCGGTGACCCCATCATCTCCGTGCGCGCCCCGCGCAACGCCCGCCGCGTCACCGCCTACTTCCCCTTCGGTCTGGTGAAGCCGCTCACGTTCGACACGCTCACCCGTTCGTGGCGCGGCCGGTTCCTCGTGCCGCTGGGTGTCTCGGATGGCTACTACACCGTGTTCATCATCGCGGAGCTGGCGGACGGCCGCGTGGAGCGCAGCGAGGTTCGCTACCGCCTGGACTCCCAGGGCAACGACTTCGACGTCGTCCTCTCCCAGAAGGAAGTCGTCCCCGGTGACACGCTGACGCTGGACGTGGACGCGGTGGAGGCCACGCAGGAGGTCAGCGTGTACGGCGATCTCTTCGGTGAGGACCAGCAGCTGCTCGACTCGCAGGACGGCCTGCGCTTCAACAAGTCGCTGGTCATCCCCGAAGGCACGCCCGCCGGTTCCTACGAGCTGGTGTTCGTCGCTCGCGACGCCGCCGGCAATCGCTTCGAACGTCGGGAGACGCTGCGCGTCATCCACGCTCGGCGTGACTGACCCACGAATCAATCTCGGATACCCTGGCGGTCCGTTTCGGCCCCGCGCCTTCACCGGCGCGGGGCTTGTTGCTTTCGCACCCGGCCGCGAGGAGTCCTTCGATGTCGTCGTCCCTGCACTACACGCCCAACCTCCGCGATATTGAGTTCAACCTCTTCGAGTTCCTGGACATCGGCCACACGTCGCTGGGCAAGGCGCCCTTCGGGGACCTGGACGAGACGGCGGCCCGGCAGACGCTGCAGACGTTCGCGCAGCTGTGCACGCAGGAGCTGGCGAAGAGCTTCGACGAGTCCGAACACAACCCGCCGAAGCTGGAGAACGGCGAGGTGAAGCTTCCCCCCGGCCTCAAGGCCGCGATGGGCGCCTACTACGACGCGGGCATGCACCTGTTGGAGACGCCCCCGCACCTGGGCGGCCTGGGCGCGCCGCCGTCGCTGGGCTGGGCCGCGTTCGAGCTGCTCCTGGGCTCCAACCCTGCGCTGGCGTTCTTCACGCTGGGCAACCTGCTCGCGCGCGTCATCGACAAGCTGGGCACGGAGTCGCAGAAGAAGCGCTTCCTGCCGCACATCCTGGACAAGCGCTGGAGCGGGTCCATGGTGCTGACGGAGCCGGACGCGGGCAGCGACGTGGGCGCCGCGCGCACCAAGGCCCGTCAGGTGGACGGCGACGTCTGGGAGATTGAAGGCGTCAAGCGCTTCATCACCAACGGCGAGTCGGACATCGCGGAGAACATCGTCCACATGGTGCTGGCGCGTCCGGAAGGCGCGGCGCCGGGCACCAAGGGCCTGTCGCTCTTCGTAGTGCCCAAGTACTGGGTGAACGAGGACGGCAGCCTGGGCGAGCACAACAACGTCGTGTGCACCAAGCTGGAGAAGAAGATGGGCCTGAAGGGGTCCGTCACGTGCGAGCTGACGTTCGGCGACGGCAAGCCCACGCGCGGCCTGCTGCTGGGCGACGTGCACGACGGCATCCGGCAGATGTTCCACATCATCGAGAACGCGCGCATGGCGGTGGGCCTCAAGTCCATGGCCGCGCTGTCCGCGGGCTACTACCGCGCGCTGTCGTTCGCGAAGGACCGCGTGCAGGGCAGCGACCTGGGGAAGGCGCGCGACAAGACGGCGCCGCGCGTGAACATCCTCCAGCACCCGGACGTGCGCCGCATGCTGATGGCGCAGAAGGCGCACGCGGAAGGCCTGCGCGCGCTGGCCCTGTTCACCGCGTCCGTGCAGGACCAGGTGGAGCTCCAGGGCGGCCACCGCTCCACCGCGGCGGGCGAGGCGGACGTGCTCAACGACATGCTGCTGCCGCTGGTGAAGGGGTACGGCTCGGAGAAGGCGTATGAGCTCTTGTCCCTGTCGCTCCAGGTGCACGGCGGTTCGGGCTTCCTCACGGACTATCCGGTGGAGCAGTACATCCGGGACCAGAAGATCGACTCGCTCTACGAGGGCACCACGCACATCCAGGCGCTGGACCTGCTGATGCGCAAGGTGGCGCGTGACGGCGGCGCGACGCTGATGGGGCTGCTGGAGCGCGTCCGCGCGACGGCGGATGGCGACGAGGGCGGCCCGGAGCTGAAGACCGAGCGCGCCGCGCTGGGCGAGGCGGTGGGCCAGTTGCAGACGCTGCTCGGCACGCTGATGGGCAAGCTGGGCGAGTCCGTCTACCACGTGGGCTTCCAGGGCAACCGCGTGCTGTTCGCCGTGGCGGAGGTCATCATCGGCTGGCTGCTGGTGCGCCACGCGGCCGTGGCGCTGGAGCGGACGAAGACCAACCCCGGCGACAAGGCGTTCTATGGCGGCAAGGTGGCCAGCGCCCGCTGGTACTGCCATGAGGTGCTGCCCGGCATCGCGCACGCCGCGCGCATGGTGGAGAACGGCAACCTGGACCTGATGGACCTGCCGGAAGAGTCGTTCTAAGGGCCAGCGTCAGGCGTTGGCGGCGCGCGTCTCGTGGCGCGTCGCCAACCGCCGGTGCGGACAAGCGCCTCGACAGGGGGCGGGCGCGGCATCGACAATGCCGGGATGATCACCCTGTATGGCTTTGGCCGCGTCCATTCGAAGGTCGTCGGACTCACGCGTGACTTGCGCGTGCTGTGGGCCCTTGAAGAACTGGAGCTGCCCTACCGGGTGCACGGCGTGGATCATCCCGCCGGGGAGACCCGAGGAGAGGCGTACCAGCGGCTGAACCCGTTCCGTCAGGTGCCGGTGCTCGATGACGACGGCTTCGTGCTCACCGAGACGGGCGCCATCCTGCTGTACCTGGCGGAGAAGACGGGCCGCTTGATGCCCACGGACTTCCAGGGCCGCGCCCAGGTGACGCGCTGGTGCTTCGCCGCGCTCACCACCGTGGAGCTCCCGCTGTCGCAGATCATCATGATCGACCTGCTCGGCGCCTCCGACCCCACCGGAGCGCAGCGGCGTCCCGGGTTGGTGAAGTACGCCGAGCACCACCTGACCACGCTCGAGGACCTGCTGCGGGAGCGACCCTACGTCGCCGGCGAGGCGTTCACCGTGGCGGACATCCTGATGACCACGGTGCTGCGCGAAGTGCGCAACGCGGGCGTGCTCGAAGGCTTCCCCCGCGTCTCCGCCTATCGCGAGCGCTGTGAGTCACGGCCCGCCTGGAAGCGGACGCTGGAGGCCTATGAGCAGCGCCTCGGAGTCACGGCGGGCAGCGCGCGCTAGCTGCGCGCTCAGGGTTCCAGGTCGGCGACAGAGAAGGTGTAGTCACCCACGCCGTTGAAGAAGGCTTGCCCGGGGAGGAAGAACATCTCGACCGTATGACGACCTCCCTGCGTCACCTGGAGGTCGAACGTGTCGCTCCACCCATAGGGCTTGTACGGCTCCGTCTTGTACAGCAGCTCGCCCCCGGGGCCACTCACTCGCATGCCGCAGTTGTTGGAGGAGCTTCCCGTGCAACTCAACCGGTAGGTGCGGTCCGCGACGGCGTCCAGCGCGAAGACATCGACATCGCCAGTGGGCACGATGGTCCCCGAGACGGTGGTGCCGACGGGCACCGGGGTGGCTTCCGTGAGGGTGTTCGCGAAGTCGTCTGGCCCCAGGTCCAGCAGCCAGTATTTGTAGGAGGGGCTGAAGAAGGAGGGGGAGGCGGAGAAGGCCTGCACGCGGGCGTACACGGTGCCTTCCTGCGTGGCGAGCACGGCCGCCTGGTAGACCGAGCTCCCCCCCGAACCCGCCGAGCCCGGCAACCTGAGCCCGTCCGCGCCGAGGAGTTCGACCCTGCAGGCCGGGTCGTAGCTGGACTTGTTGCTGGAGCAGCTGAATTGGAAGATGCGGCCGGGCGTGACGTGGAACGAAAACAAGTCCACGTCCTCCATGGTGTCCAGGTTCGCGTCCCCCGATTGAGAGGGCTCCATGAGCTCCACGGGGGTCGCGGCCTCGACGTAGTCCCCATGGTCATCCCCCTCGCGCACGTCCCGCCTGCAGGACAGGTCCGCCGGGACGTAGCCCGTGGGGCATTCGCACGCGGCCTGTTCGGAGGACGGCACGCACTGGCCCGGACCGCAGTCGGCGTCCTCGCACGGGTCGGACTCTGAACAAGCACAGAGGATGGCGAGCGCGAGCGTCATCGCCAAAGAAGAAACAGAACGCAGCATGTCGTGGACTCCAACGGAGGCCCGGCCCCAATCCCCCCCGCGCGACCATCGTTCGTGAAGGGCGACAGGGTCAACAGGCTGCTGGCCTGGGGCCTCGGGTGCGGCTCGGGGGACACACACCGGGCTGGCCCGGGGTTCGCAATAGGGGTGGCGCATGATGCTCTCCACCCTCACCGCGCTGACCCTCGCCGCCACCGTCACCAACACCGAGACCGTGCACGACCTGGAGCCGTTCGGCGGCCACGTCGTGGCGTGCACCGAAGGCGGCCTGGAGCTGTTCACGCCCGCGGGCCGTCCGGTGCGCGTGCTCACCGTGGAGGACGGACTCCCGAGCCACTACTGCCGCGCGCTGGAGTCCACGGGCGACCGGCTCTTCGTCGCCACGGATGAAGGGCTCGTATCTCTGGATGCCCGCTTCCAGGTGACGCCCGTGCTGGACGTGCGCTGGCAGGCGCTGCCTCCCGCCGAGGACGCGAGCACGCCGGACTACGTGAACCGGCTGGAGTCGCTGGCCTCGGTGCTGACTCCGGGTGCGACGTACACGGCGTTCTCTCCGCGCTTCGCGGGCACGGCGGAGGGGCGACTGTTCGAGCTGGGCACCCAGCGCGCGTGGTCACTGCCGGGGCCGGTGCGCTTCATCTCCGACACGCACGACGGCGTGGACGTGGGCACCACCGAGGGCGCGTTCTCCATCAGCGCCAGTGGCCGGCTCTCCGCGCTGCGCGACGTGCCCACCGGGCCGCTGTCGTTCACCGTGACGGAGCAGGGCGTGCGCATCGTGGGCAGTCACGGTGAGGTGCACGCGTGGGAGACGGAGTCCGTGCCGCTCCAGGCCGTGAGCGTCCCCAAGGGCGCCACCGTGTTGAACTCAGAATGGGCGGGCACGCGGACCTCCGGCGTGTTCAAGCTCGGGCCGAAGGGGTGGCGCCGCGTCACCTCCACCGGGCAGCTCTGCGGCAATCACATCACCGCGCTCGCCCGGCATCAGGGGCGGCTGGTGGTGGGCACGTTCGACCGGGGCGCTTGCTGGCAGCGCGAGGACGGCAAGTGGCAGACCGTCCGCGCGCCCTCGCTTCCCAGCGACCAGGTGCTGGGCATCAGCAGCGATGGCCCGAACCTCTACGTCGCCACCACGTATGGCCTGGGCTTCCATGATGGAAAGACGTGGACGCAGATTGCTTACGGGTCTCGCAACCCCGTGGCCCTGGGGAAGCTGTCCGTGCTCAACGTGTCCCAGATGGATGACGGCGTCGCGCTGGTGGATGGCCGGGGTGTGTCCCTGATCACTCCCGGGACGTCTCCCCTGTCGCTTGTGAAGCGGCTGCCGCTGCCGAAGGAGTGGAGCAAGCACCCTTCCGTGGGTGAAGCCTCGGGCCGCTTCCTGTGGATGGGCAGTGAGGACCGGGGCCTGCTGCGCTGGGACGGCGCGAAGTGGCAGCGCTTCCACGACGGCCGCGACCTCACCGACAACTGGATCACCGCGCTGTCCACCGACGCGCAAGGACGCGCCATCGCGGGCACCTGCCAGGATGGCTTCAGCTACTTCGACGGCGCGAAGTGGACGCGCGTGCGCGCTGCTCCCGGCCTGCCCTCCTCCGCGATCGTCTCCGCCGCGCTCGTGCCCGGTGGGGCGCTGGTGGGCACGCTGCTCGGCGCGTCGTACTTCGACGCGGCCACGGGGGAGACGCGGGCCCTGCCGAAGCTGGCCGACCCGCGCGTGTACGCCGTGCTCCCCGACGGCGACTCCGCCCTCTTCGGCACCGAGGGCGGACTGTCGAGCACGACCTGGAAGGCCGTCTCAGCTCCGGCCCTCAGTCAGCGCTGAGGCTTCGGCGCCGTGCCTCGCGCGGCCAGTTCGCGCTCCACGTACAGCCGCAGGATGTGCATGAAGTCCTGCGCGTTCGTCACCACGCCGAAGGCCTGGTGCGTGCCCCGGTCCTTCAGCTTGCTCACCACGAACTCGGACGAGTCCACGCAGATGGTGGGCAGCTCGCGCAGGCTGCCGTCCTTCTCCGTCACGAACGCGGGCAGCATGTTCCCCGTCGCGATGGCGTGCAGCGCCGTGGCCACCAGCACCGCCATCGTCGCCTTCACCGCGTGCCTTCGCATCGCGTCCTGCGCCGCCAGGTTGTCCGTCACCACGTCCGGCAACGGCCCGTCATCCCGGATGGAGCCCGTCAGCACGAACGGCACCCCGTGCTTCACGCACGCGTGCATGATGCCGTTGGTGATGACGCCCGCCTCCACCGCCTTCGCGATGGAGCCCGCCTGCCGCACCCGGTTGATGGCGCGCATGTGCAGCCCGTGCCCGCCCGACGTCGCCTCGCCCGCGCCGCTCATGCCCAGCGTCGTGCCGTAGATGGACGCCTCGATGTCGTGCACCGCCACCGCGTTGCCCGCGAGCAGCGCCCCCACGAAACCGTTCTCCACGAACCACGTCATGTCCGCGCGCGCCCGCGAGTGCACCAGCGCCGGCCCCGTCACCCAGATGGGATAGCCGCCCCGCTCGCGCTCCTCCACCAGCAGCCGCGCCATGTGCGCGTAGTCGATGGGCTTCTCGCGCGACACCTCGCTCGTCATGAACTTGAACTCGCCCTCCCCGCCCCCCGCCAGGTAGGCCATGTTCACGTAGACGCCCTCGCTGCCGTCCTCCGCCTTCCCCACCACCACGCGCTCGCCCGCGCGCACCCGGCGGCCCTCACGCACCCAGAGCTCGCCCTGCGCGTCCAGCACCAGCGCGCCGTCCATGCGCGGCTCGCGCGGCATCCGCCACCGCCCGTCCACCCGCACGTACGTGGGCAGGTTCGTCGTAGTGAAGAAGCCCTCCGGCAGCACGCCGTCCGCCGGAGCCGGGGTGAAGCGCGCGTCCGGGTAGCTGGTGAACCGCGCCGCCGTGAAGTCGGGATGAGCAATGGTCGTCACCCCGCCACCATGCGCGGGCGCTCCCACCCGTTCAAGGGTGCCGCACGTCGCCATCCCCTTGGATTGTTTCCCCTTTCATAAGGGCCACCCACCTGGACGCACCCCGTCAAGAATGGCGCCCCGCAACCGCCGCGCGAATCCCGGGTTCAAGCCTTCAAGGACGACGCGCTGGCACTGAGGCCCGCGCCCATCGAGGAGGAATCACCATGAAGCGCAACGGACTGGGGATGCTCGCGGCGGTGCTGGGCCTGACGGTGGCGCTGCCGGCCGTGGCCGCGGAGGCCGACCGGCGCCAGGTGAACCAGCAGCAGCGCATCAACGAAGGCGTGAAGAGCGGCGAGCTCACGGGCCGCGAGGCCGTGCGCCTGGAGCGCCAGCACCGCTCGCTCCAGCGCGAAATCCGCCGCGACCGCCGGGACGACGGCCACCTGGACGCCGCCGAGCGCGCCCGCATCGACGCGAAGCAGGACGCCCTCAGCCGCCGCATCGCCCGCCAGAAGCACGACGCCCAGAGCCGCTGAATCCCCGGAAATTGCGCACCGCGACAAGGCCTCCCCGGGCGGCCCCCCGGGTGCCCTGCCGCCGGTGCGCGCCCTTTGGGGGGCCAGATTCCGCTCCGGGTACGCCCATTCGCCTGGATGTGTGCGCCTGGAGTGAAAAGCAGGTGGGGGACGCAACACCGGTTCTTGAACGGCGAGAATGGAAACAATCGCAGCCGGTGACCACCTCCGGGTCACTGCTCCTCAGGAGCCCCCCATGAGCTACCGCATCCAATCTGGCGACACCCTGTCTGGTCTGGCGAAGCGCTACGGCACCTCCGTGGACTCGCTGATGAAGGCCAACCCGGACATCCAGAACAAGGACCTCATCTACGCGGGCAAGACGCTGAACATCCCCGGCTCGCGCGACAGCTTCGAGCCCGGCACGCAGGGTGTGCGCGGTGGCGGTTCGGGCGGATCCAGCGGCGCGGGCAACGTGACGGCGCCTCCGGGCGGCGCGGGCCCGGGCACGCGCGGCCCCGGTGGCAGCCCGTTCGACATCGCGATGTCTCACATGGGCAAGAACGCCGGCTCGCTGAAGTACGAGACGAGTGGCGTGGGCGCGGACATGGAGGACTGGGTCCCCAACAACGTCAACTGCGCCAACTTCGTCTCCGCGTGCCTGGAGCAGGCCGGGCAGATCAAGGACAGCCAGCACAGCGCGTCCGTGATGACGCTCCAGGCGAACCTGGACCGCGACCCGAACTTCAAGCGCGTGGACCTGAAGGACGCGAAGCCCGGCGACGTCGTCTCCATGAAGGTGGGCAGCGGCCAGCACGTGGTGATGTTCGCGGGCTGGAAGGACGGCAAGGCCCAGTTCATCGGCTCCAACAACATCAACTCGGACGGCTCGCAGCGCATCAGCCTCACGTCCATGAACTACCCCATCATGTCCGTGCACCAGTACCAGGGCTGAACAGACCTGTAGCCTGAAGTCCCCGGTGGGGCCTTCGCCTTCCGCGCTCCTGGCGCCTGGAAGGGGGAGGCCCCATCCGCTTTTCGCGGGCATGGAGCCAGGCGCCTGCCCTCCAAGGCACCCGGAGTGGCGCGGGCCGCACATTGCCAATGGCCTATCGTCCAGGGCTGGACGTTCCCTGGACACGGGGTCTTTCGGACGGAGCCGGACGGGGGGAGGCTCCCGGAGCAATGCGAAGCCTCATCCTCCTCGTGGAAGACCATGTCGACAGCCGTGAGATGCTGGAGGAGTTCCTCACGCTGGAAGGGTTCGCCGTGGAGGTCGCCGGCAACGGCCTGCACGCCTGGGAGCGCCTGAGGCGCGGCCCCACACCGGACGTGATGCTGCTGGATTTGATGATGCCGGTGATGAGCGGCTGGGAGCTGATGGAGCGCGTGCAGAAGGAGCCGCGCCTGAAGAACCTGCCCGTCATCGTCGTGTCGGGCGCGGGCGCCACCCGCCCCGTGCCCCAGGGCATCCGGGCGTCCATCCCCAAGCCGTTGGATCTGGACGACCTGATGCGCGCGTTGGAGCCGTTCCGCTCCTCCCCGCAGTCGCAGTTAGCCGCCGCCTACTGAGCCGCGGCCGGCGGCGTCGCGGGCTGCGCCGGCTCGCGAGGCAGGAGCACGCGGAAGACGGTGCCTTCCGACGCGCGCGAGCGCACCTCGATGCGGCCCCCGTGGCCCTTCACCACCTGTTCGACGATGTAGAGCCCCAGCCCCAGGCCGCCGTGCGTGTTGCTGCCCGCGCCGCGCCGGAAGGGGTCGAACAGACGCGGCAGCATGTCCGGCGGGATGGGGTCTCCGCCGTTCTGCACCTCCAGCACCACGTGCGCGTCCGCGTCCGACAGCGTGAAGCGCACGGGTGAGTCCGGCGGGCTGTACTGGAGCGCGTTGCCGCCCAGGTTGCTCACCACCTGGAGCAGCCGGCCCGAGTCCCAGGAGCCGTCGTAGCGGCCCGGGCCCACGTTCAACGTCAGCGAGCGCTCCGGCCACGCCGCCTCCAGCTCCTCCACCGCCTGGCGCACCACCGCGCGCACGTCGCCGGGCACCCGCTCAATCGGGATGCCGCCGCCCAGCCGGCTGCGGGTGAAGTCGAGCAGCTCCGAAATCATCCGCGCCATGCGCTCGGTGGAGCGCGCGATGCGGGACACCGCCTTGCGGTCGCGCTCCTGGAGCGCGTCGCCGTGCAAGAGCTTGGTGACGGACAGCTGGATGGCGTTGAGGGGGTTTCGCAGGTCGTGGCTGACGATGGCGATGAGCCGCTCGCCGAACTGCGCCGCCTCCCGCGCCGCATCTTCCGCGCGGCGGCGCTCGGTGACGTCCACCAGCGTGACGACACCCGCGACGATGTGGTCATCCCGGTCACGCACGGGCGCGCTGGAGCCCAGCAGGTGCGCGGTGGTGCCGTCCGGCCGGCGCACCTGGAGCGGCTCCGCCTGCCGCGTCTCACCGGTGCGCAGCGCGCGGGCCATGGGCCACGCGTCGTCCGCCAGCGGCTGGTTGTCCGCGGTGAACATCTGGTGGGACGACTCGTAGTCCGCCAGGCTGGCCGAGGGCCGGAACGGCTGCCCCAGCAGCGACTCCAGCGCGCGGTTGCCCAACAGCAGCCGGCCGCTGGGCGCCTCCGCGATGAGCACACCCGCGGGGAGCTGATCCAACACCGCCGCCAGCCGCGCGCGCTCCGCCTCGATGGTGGCCAGCAGGCGCTGCCGCTCCGCTTCCGCATTCCGGCGCTGGGTGATGTCCAGCACCGTGGCGGCGCGACCCACGCGGCGGCCCGTGGCGTCCCGCAAGGACGTCACGTGCACGAACGCGGGGAAGCGGCTGCCGTCGCGGCGCAGGTGCAGCGCTTCGTATTCGTGGAACGGCTTGGAGCTGGCAGCGGCCATGTGCCGGGGCAGCGCGCCGCGCGACTCGGGCGCGACCAGGTCCTCCAGCCGCAGGCCCTTGAGCGCCTCCGCGGGCTGTCCGTGCATGCGCGCGAGCGCGGGGTTCGCCGCCACGAACGCGCTGTCCTCCGCGGCCATCACCGCCACGCCCACGCCCAGGTGCGTGAAGATGTCCTCCCACCGCTGGGGCCCGGACGCGTCCGGAGCGCCCTGCTCGCGCGCCGCCTCCGCCGCCTCGCGCGACGCGAGCATCCGCGCCTGGACGTGGGCCTCCAGCGCCGCGGCCTCCACCGCGTCCACGGCGTCGTGGAAGCGCTCCACCTGTTCTTCGTCGCCCGGGCCCCCGCCGCCCCGCTCCCGCCACAGCCGCAGCACCGTGTCGCGCAGGCGCCGGAAGTTCGTCGTCGTGGGGTGCCCGTTGGAGCCCTGCACCAGCAGCGACAGCTCGCGCGCCAGTGAGTCGGAGACGCGCGCGTCCGGGTTCGACATCCGCGCCGCCACCGCGGACAGCCCGTGCGTGAAGGTGTCGCCAGAGCCCGGGGCTTCGTGGAGCCACGCGTCCTGCAGGACGTCACGGGACTGGAAGAGGAAGTCGGCCAGGGGCAGGGACACGGTGCGAGGCTCGCGGGGCGAAGGGGACCTGGGCTGCGTCCGGTAGAAGAGGAGGTCACCTCCGACTTAGGCCCCCGCTTTCCATGCGACAAGGACCGTCTGACGACGTGTCAGGAGGAAGGCGAACGGACCAGGCCCAGCGGCAACAAGGCGGTCAACCGCAGGAGCCCCGCGTCCGGCTCCACGCGGTAGCGGACCTGGAAGCCGCAGGCGAGCACCGTCGCCCCCTCCCGCCCCGACGGCGGCACCGGCAGCCCCGGCATCCGGCTGGCGAGCGCCCCCAGCTCCGCCTGAAGCCGCTCACGCACCGCGGACGTACACGCCGTGAGCGTGCGCACCACCGGGGGTTCCAGCAGGCAGCGGTAGGCCATGAGCACCGCCAAGGGTGCGCATCTACAGCCCAACTACAAGATGACAGTGGCACGGTGACGCGAGCTGTCGGGCGCCGGGCGCCGGGGGGGAACATTCGCCGGGGCACACTGTCAGACAGGTGACGCTGGGGCTCCCGCCAGACCCGGGTCCGCTTCAAGAACCCGAGGAAAAACAGGTCGAATCGGGGGATGGCCCTGGGCGTCCACCACCTGCTGCTCGTCGAGGACGACCGGACCTGGCGAGAGGGTGTGGGCCGCGCGGCGCGTGAAGCGGGCTTCGTGGTGTCGTCCGTGGCGGACGGCGCGGAGGCGTTGGACTGGCTGCGTCATCGCCCGCGCGCGCAGCACCCGGACCTCATCCTCCTGGACGTGGTGTTGCCCCGGTTGGATGGATGGGAGCTGTACGGCCACCTGCGCACGGACGCGCGGCTGCGGCACCTGACTGTGATGCTGATGTCCTCGGCGAGCGGAACGCCGGACGTGCCGCTGCACGGGGTGGTGGGCTTCCTGCACAAGCCGCCGCAGCCGGAGGAGCTGGTGCGGGCCCTGGCCGAGCGGCTGCGCGAGCTGCCCGGGCGACCGAAGGAGCCCCCGCGCGTGCCGTACGTGCTGCGGCTGACGGACGAGTCGCTCTACGCGCTGCACGCCCTGCCGGCCCCGGTCCGTCACGCGGTGCGCGTGCACCTGTTGCGCGCCTCGGAGCTGGCGGCCTCGGAGCTGCCCCTGGCGTCGTCGTGGCTGATGGCGCTGCACAGCGAGCAGCCCTCGCTGCTGGTGACGGTGGAGGGCGTGCGCGTGGTGCTGGAGGTGGACGACGCTGGCTGCGCGCTGACGGCGAGCATCGTCATCGTGCCCAGCCACCTGCGCTGCGCCTGACGTCGAGGTTCACACCACCGGAACGCGGTGGACCTCGCCGGTGTGCAGGTCCAGCCACACCACGCGGCCGAGCAGGTCGTGGATGGCGCACCAGTCCTCCGTGAGGCGCACGACCTGGGGCGGGGTGCCGGAGAACTCCACCGTCACGCGGGCGTGGTCGGCGACGGTGCGCAGGACGGCCGTGTGCAGTTCGCCCTTCTGGAAGCGCGTCACGCGCCAGGAGTGCGAGAGCACCTCGCCCGCGCGCTCCGCGGCCCGCTGGGCCGGGCGGTGGAAGCGCCGCGCGCCGATGGGGGCCACGTAGGTCCACGCTCCGGGCTCCTCGCCCGCGGGCACCGCGCCGCGCCCGGCCATCGCCTCGCCGTCGGGCGTGAGCGCGAGGGCGTCCGGCGTCCCCCACGGAGCCGGCAGGTTCGAGCGTCCACGCAGGGTGGGGCCGCCCGGCAATTCGTAGCACCAGCGGTCCAGGTATTCGAAGACCTGCTCCGGGGTGAGGTGCAGGACGAGGAAGGACAGGTGCTTCGTGTCCACGGCCAGCCTGAGCACGACGCCGCCCTTCTCCGACACGCGCCACAGGGAGCGCGGCTCGGCGGCGAGCGTGTCCACCATGCTCACGGTGTCGCGCACGGCGGTGAACCACCGCTCCCCGTCGTAGGTGGGGGCCCACGCATCCAGCTCCAGGTCGCACCAGCGCGTGGCCCGGCGCTCCACCAGGTCCAGCCGCGACACGCGCCACAGGTCGCCCCGGCGCGCCAGCGCGAGGGCGCGGTTCCCCTGCTCGGACAGGACCAGCGAGAACGCCGGCACGTCGAAGCCCGCGAGCGTGCGTCCGTCCGGGCCCACCAGCCGCGCCCCTGCTTCCCCCAGCGCGAGCAGCACGCGCCGGCCCGGCAGCACCACGGCGTCATGCACGGCGTGGGCGCCCGCGTGGCTCCGGTCCATCCACACACGCACGTTCGGCAGGTCCGGCGACTCGGCCCAGGGCTGCTGGGGGGAGACCTTCGGCGCCGGCATGTCCGTGCGCAGCGCGGCCAACGCGGGGGCCTGCAGGCCGAGGAGTTGCTGGAGGAGACTCGCGTTGGAGGGGAGCCCTTCCACCGCCTCGTCGCGCATCAGCGAGCGGATGGTGGGGACGAGGAGCGCGTCGCGGGTCTCGGGGGCGCCCGCGCGCGGCAGCACCGTGGCGAAGGCCAGGCGTTCCGGGGCGCGCGCGGCGGTTTCATCCGACAGCAAGGTCTGGATGTCCTCCCGCGCGGCGTCCAGGCCGTCCGGGAACTCGAGCGCCAGGCGCGCCAGGAGCTTCGCGCCCCCCATGCCGCCGGCCTGGATGCCCCGCTCCACCCAGGTGCGAGCGAGGTGACGCGCGGAGGCCACCGGCCACACGACGTCCACCGCGCTCGTCCAGTCTCCGGCCTCCGCGAGCGACTCCGCCCACAAGAGGCGCAGGGCCTGCGCTTCGGCGGAGTGGGTCTTCTCCAGGCGCAGCACGGCGTCCGCGAACACGCCCGAGCGCCGGGCGATGGCCACCGCGCGCTCCACATCCTTCGCGAGGAACCACTGGCGCACCACGAGGCCCGGCGCGAGGTTGCGCCCCTCGGCGAGCTCCGCCGCGAGCTGGAGGCGGCCGTGGCTCTCCAGGAAGGACACGGCCTCTTCGGCCGCGTCCAGCAGCTCCGCGAGGACGAAGGCGGCCTCGTCGATGCGGCCTTCGCGCTCCAGGCGGCGGAAGGTCTCGCGGTAGCGCTCGCGCAGCGCCGCGAACACGTCGGGGCCTCCGCCGAAGGACTGCGCGGCACCGCCCTGGCCGTAGGGCTGGATGCGCAACTCCTCGCGCGGGCCGGGCACACCGAGCGCGAGCTGCGCGCGTGCGTCCATCGTCTTGCTCAGGGGAACGGCGTGGCGCAGGGCCTCGTCGAGGTTGCCCTGCTCGAAGAGCTCGAAGAGGTGGCGCAGGTAGTCCTGCTTGCGCTGCCCCAGGGGCGTGTTCTGGAGGAGCCACGCCTTGAGCCATTCGAGCGCCCCCGGGCCCTGCGGTTCGGCGGGGCGCGTGCCGGCGCCGGAGGTCCGCGAGCCCTGTGAAGCCGTGGCGTTGGCGTGTCCGAGCATCCCGGCGAGCAGCCGCGAGAGCCAACCGGCACGACGTGGGGCCAACGTGCTGCCCGGTGCGCCTTGCGTGTCCGTACGGAAGGCCTGTCGCAGCCGCGCGAAGAAGCCCTCACGGCGCACTGTCAGGGTGGCGTCGCCGGGCCTCCGCGAGAAGGCCCGCCGCAGCCGCGCGAAGAAGCCCTCACGGCGCACCACGGGGACCTCACGCCCCTCCATGCGCGCCAGCATGCGCTCCGCTTCGGGCGCGAGCGGGGGCACCTTCGGTCCGAACCGCTCGCGCGTGGGCGGCGGCAGGGGCTCCAGCGCGACCTCCATGGGCGGAGGCGGCGCGCCCAGGCCCTTCACCCGCACGCGCCGCCACTCCGATACGTCCAGCCACGTCCCCGGATCCACCTGGCGCAGCGCTCCGGGCCCATACATCCGCGCGACACCCTCGTGCACCAGCACGACGGCTCCCGGCGGAGGCGCCAGCCGCTCGCGCTCCTTCGGGCTCAGCGGCGCGCTGGTGAGCACGCCGGACTCCAGCACCAACGGCAGTCCCGGCGCGGCCTCCACCGCGCTCTTGCACGGTGTCGACAGCTTCAGCAGATGGCCCCCCGCCAGCGCCCAGACCGTGGCGCCGGGCCTCCAGGCTGCCAGCACGCGGCGGCGCGCCTCGGCCTCTCCCAGCAGCCCGGGGTGGAACCACCAGGCCGCCACCACCACGGTGCCCCGGTGCACCTGGACGCGAGGACGCACGGCTTCCGACGCAGGGCTCACGACGCGGCCTCAGGGACGGAGCGGTACAACATCGCCTGCTCCGACAAGTCCCACAACACGAACTCCCCCGCCCGCGTCAGCCATCCCAACACCGGCTGCGCGTGGCTCGCCGCGGCCTGCACCACGGGGCCATTGGCCACCGCGAGCGTCCGCTCCGGGGAGCGCGAAGAGGAGGTTTGCGAGAAGAAGAGGAAGCTGCGCTGATCCGGATCCAATGCGACCAATCCCGGAAGAGACGGAGCGGGAGGCTGCACCACGCCCACCACACGGTAGCCTTCAGGCATGAGGACGATGGCGGTGACCGGGTCGAGGAACAACCTCCAGATGAACTCCTTGTCACGAACCGCGAGCAGTCCCGCATCGAGGTGCGTTCCCGAAGGCGCGTAGCCGAAATACGCATCCCCCTGTTGGCTGCTGAGCGGGACCATGCGGGCCGGCTCCTCGCCCAGCATCTTGAGCCGCGAGATGCCCACCCCTGTCTCTGATACACATCTC
>NZ_RAWN01000149.1:0-24945 GCF_003668895.1 Corallococcus sp. AB045 | reverse complement strand
GGGTTCGGCGGGAGGAGTGGCCTCGGCGACCGCGGTAGAGGGTTCCGGCGCGGGTTCGGTGGGGGCGGGCTTCTGGGCCTCGGGCTCGGAAGGAGGCGGTGGAGAAGTTGTGGATGAGTTCGTGTCCGGCTTGCGCGAGGTCGCGGAGCTCCACAGCGCGGACACGCGGCCGCCGTCGAGTCCCAGGGCGACGGTGGTGCCGAGCCCCGCGATGGCGAGGAACACGATGCCGGCCGCGATGAGCCCGCCCTTGCCACGGCGGGGGGCGGGGGAATCGGCGAGGAAGTCGTGCGGTTCGGTGGGGCGTCCGGAGGCGCGCGCCGGGGTGGAGCGTGCGGGAGGCGAGGACTGCTTGCGGGAGGACGGCGAGCGGCGGACCGCGGGCGTCTTCTCGGGGGCCTCGTCGGGAGGCAGGGACGGCACGCGGGAGATGGCCGTCTCGTTGTCGTTCAGCAGGGCCTGCGGCGCGGTGTGGGGCTGGGTGACGCGGAAGCTGTCCTGCGTGGAGGACCGTGAGGGCCGGGGACGGGAGTCCTCGGCGCTGGAATTCGAGGCGTCGCGAGGAGGGCGGGGACGGGAGTCTTCCGCACCGTTGTTCGAGGCACCGCGAGCCGACCGGGCACGCCCATCATCGGCGGAGCTGTTCGAAGCATCACGGCCCGACCGGGCACGTGCATCATCGGACCCATTCGAGACATCGCGGCCCGACCGGGCACGCGCATCGTCGGACCCATTCGAGACATCGCGGCCAGACCGAGCACGCGCATCGTCGGAGCTGTTCGAAGCATCGCGGCCAGACCGGGCACGTGCATCGTCGGCGGAGCTGTTCGCGGCATCGCGGCCAGACCGAGCACGCGCATCGTCGGCGGATCCATTCGCGGCATCGCGAGGAGGACGGGGACGGGAATCCTCAGCGGATCCATTCGCGGCATCCCGCGCGGACCGGGACCGCGCATCCTCACCCGACGCGCTGAAGGCTTCACGCGGCGGTTTGGGCCGAGCCTCCTCGGGAGGCGCGTTGAGGGCTTCACGCGGCGGACGGGGCCGCGAGTCCTCGGCGGATCCATGGGCCGCATCACGCCCGGAGCGCTGCCGTGCATCGTCCGAGGATCCAGACCGGGCACGGCCTTCCTCGGACTCCCGTCCACCCCGGGCGCGGGGCTCGTTGGACGGCGGCACGAAGGCCGGAGGCTCCTTTGAAGGCCGCGACTTCGGGTCCTCGGCAGGCTGCGCGCCCATGCGCGACATCGGCGTGAGGATGGTCTCTCCCTCGACGTAGCCGGGGGACGCCGTCACGGGCGCAGTGATGCGCAGCGACGAATCCAGCATCACCGGCGGCAGGGCCGGCTGGGTGCGCACGCCCGGTTCGGAATCGTCGGGCTGCGCGGACATCTCATTCGTAGGCGGAGGCGGCCGGAGCGTCTCCGTGGGAGGCGACACCCGGCGCGAGGGCGGCAGCGCCGCGGGCTTGCGGACCGCCAGCTCCTCCGTCGTGTTGCGGCGGCTCCCCACCCCGGCAGCGGGAGCCGGCGGCGCCTTCGCCGGAGCGGGAGCCTTGGCAGGCGCCGCGGGCGCGCGAGGCGGCAGCGTGGAGGAGACCTGCGGCAGCGGACTCGCGGGCGGCAGCGTGGCCGGCTCCGGGACATCCCCGCCCCGGGCGAGCACCTGCGCCACCTGCGTCTCGCTGGAGGTGCCGTCCCCGGACGACTGCCCGCTCATGAGCAGCAGGCGGGTCTGGTCGCGGCGCTCGGCGAACAGCCGCAGCATCAATTCGCTGCTCTGTTCGGGGTGCCAGATGCGCTGTCCCACGGCGCGCTCGATGGCGCGGGCGAACTCCAGCGTGGTGCCGTAGCGGTCCTCGCGCCGCTTCGCGAGCGCCTTGAGGACGATGGCGTCCAGCTCCGGCGGCACTTCCTTGTTCACGCGCGAGGGCGGGGGTACGTCGCCGCTCAGCACGGCGTTCATCATGGCTTCGGCGCTCTTCGCGTAGAAGAGGCGCATGCCGGTGAGGCACTCGTGCAGCACCACGCCCAGGCTGAACAGGTCGCTGCGGGCGTCCAGCGGGTCGCCCATGATCTGTTCCGGGGACATGTAGCCGCTGGTGCCCTTCACCATGCCCACGGCGGTGCGGCCCGCGCGCGCCAGGCTCTTGGCGATGCCGAAGTCGAGCAGCTTGGTGACGCCCTCGTACGTCACCATGATGTTCTTCTCGGCGACGTCGCGGTGGACGACGGGCGAGGGCCGGCCCAGCGGGTCGGTGAAGCTGTGCGCGTAGTTGAGCGCCACGGCCGTGTCGCGCACGGCCATCAGGCTCAGGCCGATGGGGATGGGCTCATGGGCGGTGCGGCACGCGCGGGCCACCTCCACCAGCGTGGCGCCCGGGACGAACTCCATGGCGAGGAACAGCTCACCGTCCGCCACGTCCAGGTCGTACACGTGGGCGATGTGCGGGTGGTTGAACGCGGCCGTGACCTTGGCCTCGTCCAGGAACATCCGGACGAACTCCTCCTCGCCGCGGATGTCGGGGAGGATCTGCTTCAGCACCACCATCTTGCGGAAGCCGGCCAGGCCCTTCTGGGCCGCGAGGAAAATCTCCGCCATCCCGCCCGTGGACAGGCGGCAGAGCACCTCGTACTTGCCCAGCACCCGGCCGCGGAACCCGTCCGGGGTGAGCGTCAGCGTCGTCCCAGCCATTGAAGGGGTCCGACTCTACACCGGGGCGGGTACCAGCGCGAAAGGCCCGGGACCCCGTTTCTGGCCGGATGCCAGGGTTTACGAGGATGCGCCTCCGTCCGGGCGAGGACGGGGTTTCCAGGCCGGAGGCGCGCGAACTGTCCGACACCGGAGGGGCTGCCTCTGGGAGGGACGGACCGAGGGAAGGGCGCCGCTACTGTGAGTGCCATGCAGTGACAGTCATCAGTCGAGTTCGGGATAAGCCCCGGCGTCCTGGCTCTCGCGCATCATCGCGTCGAGCTGGGAGCGGCGGTCGGCCTTCTGCCGTGCGCGGTACTCAAGGACGTCCTTGCTGTAGACGCGACGATGGGTGCCCGTGCGGTGGAAGGGAATCCGGCCCTCGTCGAGCAACTGCACCAGATGCTGCCGCGAGACGTTGAGCAGGTTCGCGGCCTGCTGGGTCGTGAGCTCCTTGTGGACAGGGACCACGGTGACGGCATCCCCCGACGCCAGGATGGCGAGCAGCTGCTGCATCAGCTCGAGCACCTCCGTCGGCAGCCGCACGGACTCATGGTTCGGGCCGAGCAGCGAGAAGAGCGGATGTCCGCCGCCCTTGTCGCCCAGCTCCCGGGTGATGAGCTGCGCGAGCTTCCGCACCTGTTCCAGCGTCATGTCACGGGTGGGCGAAGTCACGAGGTCCTCCTGGCGTGGCTCTGCGGAGAGCAGGTCCATATTCGACGCAAACGCAAGGAGCCCACTGACGTCAGGTCAGGATGTCACCCAATCCGTCGTCGTAGCCGCAACATGCATCCCAACATCTCCCCGCTTACCCGTGAGGTGGGCTACGACGGCACCGACATGGACACCTCCGCTTCCCCGCGCACCGTCACCGGCCGCGTCGACGTTCATCCCCGTGGCTTCGGCTTCCTCACCGTGCAGAAGCCCGGCACCCCGGAGGTGCTGTCCGCCTTCATTCCTCCTCCGGACCTGAACCCCCTCTTCGCGGGTGACGTCGTCTCCGCCACCGTGACCGCGTCCGGCGAGGGCCGGTGGACCGCGTCCGGCCTGTCGCTCGTGGAGCGCACCCGCACCGTCGTCTACGGCGAGGTCGTGTCGCGCAAGGGCGCCTTCTTCCTGCGCATCGACAAGGAGGTCTCCAACACCGACTGGCCCCTGGACCCGGGCACCACCCCCGTCCAGCACAACGACGCAGTCGTCGCCCGCATCGCGGACGGCAAGGTCGTCCTCCTCTATCGCCTGGAGCCCGGCGCCGACCGTTCCCTGGAGCGAGTCATCGCCCGCCACGGCCTCCATCGGGACTTCCCTCAGGAGGTCGTCCAGGAAGCCCTCCGCGCGAAGGAGACCCCCCACGCCCTGGGCGGCGCCCGGCGCGACCTGCGCTCCATTCCCACCGTCACCGTGGACGCGCCGTCCACCCGAGACATCGACGACGCCATCTCCGTGCTGCCCGCGGGCCCTGACGGCGCCGTGCGCCTGCTCGTGTCCATCGCGGACGTGAGCGAGTCCGTGAAGGAGAACACCCCCCTGGACCTGGAGGCCCGCGCCCGAGCCACCAGCGTGTACCTTGCCGGCCGCGTGCTCCCCATGCTCCCGGAGGAGCTGTCCGCGCACTGGCTCAGCCTCGTACCCAACGAGGAGCGCCACTGTCTCACAGTCGAATTGCGCATCGACCCCGACGGCCGTGTCACCGCCGCGGATGTCTATGAAAGCCTCATCCGCTCCTGGGCGCGGCTGAACTACGACGAGGTCGCGGCCTTCCTCGACGACAACTCCATCTCTCCCGCGATGGAGCCCGTGCGCGAAGCCTTGCCCTGGTTCCGTCTGGCATCCGCACGGCTCGCCGTGTCCCGCGCGGCCCGGGGCGGCATGACCATGTCCCGCGACGAGGCGCGTTTCACCTTCGACACCGCCACTGGCGCCGTGTCCGGGCTCGCCGGGGAGAAGGACACCTCCGCGCACAACATGATTGAGCGCTTCATGGTCGCGGCCAACGAGGCCATCGCCACCTGGCTGATGACCCGTGGCGTGCCCACCGTGTACCGCGTGCATGAACAGCCGGATCCGCAGCGCGTGGCGGATGTGAATGCGTTCGCGTTGCACTCGGGGTTCGCGGCGGGCTTTGGCGCGCAGATCACCCCGCTGGCCCTGGCCGCGTTCGACCGGCAGATCTCCGGCGCGAAGGCGGAGGCCGCGCTGCGCTCGGTGCTGCGCCGTTCGCTGGGCCCGTCCCGCTACACGGTGAAGCCGGGCCCGCACTTCGGGCTCGCGGCGCCGCTGTACCTGCACTTCACGTCGCCCATCCGCCGGTACGCAGACCTCGCCGTGCATCGGCTCATCAAGGCGTACCTCCACGGCCGGCGCGACTTCGTGCACGAGGACCCGGAGATTGAAGAGCTCTCCCAGCACATCAACGTGCGAGCCCGATCCGCCAACCGCGCGGAGGGGGACCGCCACCACGAGCTGGAGGCGCGCTTCATGTCCACGCGCATCGGGCAGCAGTTCCCCGCGCGCATCGTACGCGTGAAGCCGTTCGGCCTGGTCGCGCAACTGGATGGCATGTGGGTGGAGGGCATGGTGCCGGCGGAAGGACTCGCGGGCGGTCCCTACCGTCCGGACACGCGAGAGCTGTCCATGGTGGGCAAGACGCGGACCTTCACCGTGGGCATGCCCATCAACGTGAAGGTCGTCTCCACGGATGAGCAATTGGGCCGGGTGGAGTTCGCCCTGGTCGAGTAGGCCTTTCACCTTGAGGATGAGCCATGAATGAACTGACGAACCCTGGCTTTCATGGCGCCTATACGTGGGAGGTGCTGGATGAAGGCCCCGGCGCGCAGAACTCTCCGCGGCATTTCTTCCCCGGGAACACCGCAGGGGGACAGAACGGCTTGCTGGTGCAGGTCACGCCAGCAGGCGGTGCACCCTGGCTGGGCATGTTCGCGTTCGGAAACGCGAAGGGTGCGGGAGTCAGCAGCGTCCTCGCCATGCCGGACCCAGAGAAGCTCTGTGTCGTGTCGCGAGGCGCGGGCTACCTCGTCACGGCGCGCGCCCCCAGTGCCTGGGAAGCAGTCCAGGTAATGCCCGTGACGGACGTCCGCGCCGTGCCTTCAGCTGGAGTCGTGGTGTTCGCGGACTTCACCGAAATGGTGGCCTACGGCGCGGAAGGCCTGCGGTGGCGGACGAAGCGGCTGTCATGGGATGGCTTGAAGATCATCCAGGTGACGGAGCGCTCCATCATCGGTGAGTACTGGGACATGCGGACGGAGATGATGCAGACGTTCGAGGTCGACCTCGCCACTGGCGCCCAGAAGGGCGGCGTGGATGAGTGAGGGCCAGAGCGGCGTGTTTTCGATTCCTGACGAGCTTGAGCTCCTGGAGTTCTTCAGCGCGGACCCGGTCGAACGAACCGTCGAGGATGGATACTGGTGCTACGAGGTCACGGACCGCCGTGGCGTCAGATTGCGTCTCTCATTCAATCTCTTCGAGCGGTCGGTACAAACGGCCCTCCAGGTCATGGACTCGCCGCTGATCACCGTCTCCCATGAAGGAGCGGAGTCAATGACAGTCGCGGGTCAGACAATGACATGTCGCTTCTCATATAAAGGAAGCGATGCCCGGCTGGTGTTGCGCCTGGGCGATTCAATCCAGCTGGATTGGTCAAGCCTCCGAAAAGAGTGACAAGGCCACGATGATCTCTGAGACGAGCAAGGCCTGGATTGAAGCGGGGAAGATCCTCGCGGAGAATCCAGGGGCCCAGGTCCGCTGCCCGGAGAAGGGGGACGGAATCCTGCGGGTTCATGATGTGCCTTTTCCCGGAGACCCGGCAATGTTCGAGAGGTATCTGGTCTGCGACGGATGCGGAGCACGCAATGTGATTCTCATCCGTGCTCCAAGTGGATGACGCAGGTCCGCGCGGATGTCCATTTCATCGCGAAGTCCCAATCCAGCAGGCCCTGGAGGTTCCAGATGCAAGCGGAGTCCGTCGAGAGCAAGGGTTACCAAATCATCGAACCCTCAAGTCTTGGAATGCTCACAGCGTGTCCAGACAAACATGAGTTCGCTGTCGCGATGCTTCAGTGGCTTGTCCAGGGATTGCAAGCCGAGCTGAAGGATCAACTGAGGGGCGTGGAAATCTCCCTCATCCGGGTGGAGTATCAAGGCGCCTATCCGGCACTCGGCGTCAGGTATGTCAATGAACCCAATGACCTGGGGAAGCTCATTGAACAAACCGCTGACCGTCTCCTCCAGGAACGAAGCGTCTCCGACTTCGCGGCGTTCCTCGTCAGGGAGAAGGTGGATTGGGCGCGACGGACCGCTGACCTCATGTCGAAATAGCGGCTGCCGCGAGGCGACTCACCCCGCCAGCGGCAGTCCCTCCGTGGACTCCACCAGGACGTTGCCGGGCACCCAGCCCACCAGCCCGGTCGACGACCTCACCAGGTACAGGACCTCTCCCTTCGCGGGCACGCTCGCGGCCAGCACCTTCACCTTCGTGCCCTGCGCCGTCGTGGCCACCACCGCGGAGCCCGTGCGGCTCTGCGTCAGCGGGAAGGACTTCTTCACCGTGGCCGTGACCTCTTCGCCCGGCGCGTACGTCACCGCGTACAGCTCCTGCGGCACGTGCACCAGCTTCCACGCCTTGCGGTCCAGCGTGTACTTGTCCCGCTTCTGCCAGAAGCCCATCCACCTATCGACCAGGACGATGCCGTTGCCCTTCGCCTCCGTCAGCGCGTGCACGTTCCCCAGCGGCCTCACCGCCCGGCCGTCGTAGCCGTAGACGAGGTAGCGGTGGCCGTCGTCCACCTCCCCCAGCGTCTGGACCAGCAGCTCCTTCCACTTGTCGCCCGTGTCCAGGTCCACCACCTGGAAGCCCGGGACCTCGTTGCCGGACGCGTCGCCCTTCAACGTCGCGCCGCCCACCTTCAACGTGAACTTCCCGTCCGCCCCCGCCGTGAGCGACACCGCCTCCGGCTTGCCGTCCCCGTCCAGGTCCACCTGCGCGGACTTCACGAACTCACTGTTCTGCGCGAACGCCGGTACACCGGTGAACAGCGCGGCGGACGACAACACGGCCAGCAGGGATGTCTTCATGGAAGCAGGACCTCGGTCGGAGAGCAGGACCTCGCCACGCTAACCGCCCGAGCGGCGGAAGCGCCCCCGGAAGTGCTGGTCCAGGTACACCTCCGCGTGCGCCAGGGATTCTCGTGTCTCAGGAGCCAAGGTCAGCGAGGCCGCGGCCACCCGCGCCTGACGCATCGCGGGACCCCTTCCGTCCTCAGCGGAACCCACACCGCGCACCACCGCGTCCACCTTGGCGTGCGCGGTATCCACTACGCCCTTGGCCTCCTCCAGGGACACCTCTCCCTCCGCCAGCGCGTTGAACAGCTGGCAGCGGTAGCGACGGCAGGCCTCGGGACGCTCCGCGTACACGGTGCAGCACAGACCCTCCAGCGCGGCGCAGCGCTGGGGTAGCACTGCCGTGCCGTCCTCCTTCACCGCCAGCGACAGGCCGCGCTGGCGCAGGGCTTCCGCTTCGGGGGGCCGCAGCGGCACCTGGGTGAAGAGGGTGCCGTCACAGCACATGCCGCAGTGGAGACAGAGGGTGGACAGGGCGGAGGACATGGCGTGCTCCCGGGATAACGCCTCGCGGGGAGCCGAGTCATCCCCGACGTGTGTCGCCCCGGCCTCCGTCCCCCAAGGCTAGTCATGTCTCACCAGTAGACATGCGACATGTCCCTCGTGTTCCATGTGTCGGAATCACCCTGTGTTTCTGGGGTCCGCACGACCCGAGGGGAGGGACAGCGCTGAACCTGTCTCGGAAGGCCATGCGTCTGTCCGTGAAGGAAATCCCCGACTCGTGAGAAACCAATTCGCGACAGTCCAACGCGTGGCCGCCCCACCGGCCCGAAGGTCTCAGTGCAGAAGGGATGAATGATCTCCACTCTGTGGGAATCCGAGTTCCCCGGGTCACGCGTAACTGGGGACAACACAGTTTCTTCGGACGTCGTAAGATCATGCCCCGTAGGACATCAGGGAGCCCCCGCATGCACACTGACACTCACGACGCGCCGGCCGGCCGCGAAGCCCTCCTCGGATACCGGGTGGGAACCGAGCTCAGCGCGGCGGCCTCGTTTGGCGCGGACTTCTCTCCTGGCCGTCTGGTGCAGTTGTCGCTGGAGCACCTGACGCTCCACCTGGAGTCGCGTGCGGTGCCCCGCAAGGGACAGGCCGCGTCCGTGGTGGTGGGTGAAGGCGAGCGGTGGGCCACCGCGCTGGACGCGGAGGTGATTGGCGTCAACGCCATGCGCCCGGAGGTGAGCCTGCGCTTCGTCGCGCCGCCGCTGGACGCGGGCCGCCGCATCGTGGGCCTGCTGGAGTCGCTGCGTGACAACGGCCTGCTGCTCACGCCGGAGACGCGGCCCGTGTGGCGCGAGCAGATCGACCACGCGGACCGCGTCGCGCGCATCTGCGAAGCGCTCGCGTCCCGCCAGGCCCGCGGCGTGCTGCGCTCGCGTGATGGGCAGGCCGTGGCGGAGGTCACCTGCGCCTTCTTCGAGCCGCTCCAGGACGCGTTCGGCTGGAACCTGCAAGGCGTGCTCCCCCCCGGGCCCCTCACCCTGGAGGCGTTCGGCTACTCCAGCGTGGTGCACTTCCAGACGGACGCCGCGCGCGTGGAGGGCGGCCTGCTCCTGATGCCGGCGCCCACGTCGCTGGTGCGCTTCCGCCACCGCTGGCTGCGCCGCACGCAGGCCCACGCGTCCTGCACGGTGGAGTTCGACCACCCGCTCTGGCCCCAGGTGCACGTGCACCGCGGCCTGCTGGATGTCTCCTACGAAGGCCTGTCCTTCCTCACCGAGCCCGGCGAGGACCTGATGTACCCGGGCCTGCGCCTGCCGGTGATGGAGGTCGGGCTGGAGGGCCACGCGCCGGTGCGGCTGCGCGCGGAGGTGCGCAACATCTCCAGCACGCCCCATGGCCGCCGCTGCGGCGTGAGCGTCCGGCCCCTGGACGCCGAAGGGGCCCGCGCGTGGCGCGCGCTGGTGGAGGCCCAGGCCCACCCCACCACCAAGGTGGAGGGCGACTGGAACGACGCCACCTGGAAGCTCTTCGAGCGCTCCGGCTACTTCCGCCTGCCGGGCAAGGAGCCGGAGAAGTTCACCAGCCTGCGCGACCAGTTCTCCCGCACGCAGGACAAGCTCCAGGAGGCGCCGCTGCTGGGCTACCGCGTGGTGCGCCCCGCGGAGGAGGGCATGGAGGCCACGCTGTCCGTGCTCAAGCCCTACGCGGGCAGCTGGATGGCGCATCAGCTGGCGCGGCACCAGCCCCCGGGCAGCCGCTCCACCGCGCGCGAGGCCCTGCGCGACATCTACCTGCGCGGCTACGAGCCCACCCAGGCGGACCCGGAGGTGAAGTGGTTCTTCGCCTACTGCGAGGCGAACGTGCGCTGGGTGCGCTACACGAAGTTCGACTTCGCCAGCTGGTACGCGCACACCGGCCAGACGTGCCTCGTGCCCTTCCGCCTGATGGAGGGCGAGGTGGACAGCACCTGGACGCAGCCCGCGAACATCACCCTGGGCGCGCCCACCCAGGAGGAGCGCGCCAGCTTCTTCGCCCGCGTGGCCGGCACCCGCCCGGAGGCCTACCGGGAGGCGCTGGACCTGGTGCCGGAGCGCTTCGACCTGGAGACCACGCGCACCGGCTGGGGTGACGCGGGCCTGTCCCGCGAGCGCGAGCTGGTGGTGGCCCGCCATGAAGGCCGCGCCGTGGCCTTCGCGGTGTTCGAGTCCGCGCAGCCGGGCTTGAACCTCTTCAACGTGCTGGACGGCGTGCGCCTGGTGCCGCTGGAGGACGACGCGCGGCCGGAGGTGCAGGACGCGTTCGTGGCGCTGCTGGGCCGCGCGGCGGAGTGGTACCGCGCGCGCGACCGCAAGGTGTTCGTCCACTACGTGGAGGCCACCTGCGTGGAGTACGCGGAGCGCGTGTCCCTGGCGGACCTGGGCGATGGCAAGCTGTGGGTGATGTCCGCCCGCCTGCTGCCGGAGTTCCTGGAGCACCTCTGCGAGTCCACCACGCCGCGCGCGACGTAGTGGAGGCTCGCTTCACCGAGCTTCAACGACGGGAGGGCTGACTACAGCCCCTCGTCGTCCGGGTCCGGATAGGACTCCAGCTCCTCTTCCTCTTCCTCCACCGGGGTGGGCGCCTTGGCGTGGCGCCCCTTGCCGCCCTTGGTCTCGCGCGCCGGAGCGCCGAAGTCCGAATCCGGGCCCACGATGTAACCCTGGCGCCCCTGCTGGATGCGGCGCAGGAGCCCTTCCTGCTCCAGCGCCTCCAGCAGCCGCGCGAAGGTGGAGAAGCCGTGGTCGCGCTCGTCGAAGTCGGGCTCCTTGCGGACGATGGTCTCCTTGACGAGTGACGGGTTGAGCGGGCCGGTCGCTCGGCGCAGCAGGCTCTGCACCACCTCGCGCGCGACGGCGGGCACCTCCGCCTTGGGCTTGCCGCCCTTGGACTCGGCGCCTTCCTTGCCGCCCTTGTCGTGGCCCTTGTCGTGGCCCTTCCCACCCCGCTTGCCGCCCTTGCCCTCGTCGGACTTGGAGCCCCGGCCGCCGTGGTCCTTGTCCTTGTGCGAGGACTCGCCCCGGTTCTTGGGCTTCATGTAGATGAACTGGTCGCACGCCCGCACGAACATCTGGGAGCTGGCCTCGCGCACGGCCAGGCCAATGACGGTGCGGCCGTTCTCACGCAGCTTGTACGCCAGCGGGCAGAAGTCGCTGTCGCCGGAGGCGATGACGAAGGTGTCGATCTGCTCGCGCGCGTAGCACAGCTCCAGCGCGTCGATGACCAGGCGCATGTCCGCGCTGTTCTTGCCGGCGCGGGTGGAGGGGGGCACGTCCACCAGCTCCACGCCCACGTCGTGCAGGCGCTGCTTCGCGTCCTCGAAGCGCGACCAATTGCAGTACGCGCGGCGGAAGACGACCTTGCCCTGCTCCAGGAGCTGGTCCAGGGCGGGCTGCAGGTCGAAGTTGTTGGCGCTGATGCCGGTGTTGGTGACCAGGTTCTCGAAGTCGATGAAGAGAGCGATGCGGTGCTGCTCGTCGGTACGTCCAGCCAAAGGTGCCTCGTATTTGTATGCGAGCGGTCCTTGGCTCGCGTGCGCGCCACCCTACTGTGGGGAAGCGGCCTCACGCACGGCCCGTGTTCCGCCGCTGAACATTCAGTGCCACCCACCCTACGTTGGGACAGACCCCGGGGGCAGCGCCCCCGTGACACGGAGGTGGCACCATGATGCACGGATTCCCCCGACGTTGGCGAGCCATGGCGTGGACCGCGCCAACGCTCGGCCTCTTGTTGTGCGCGGGCCCCGCCCTGGCGAGTGAACCCACGGTCACCAAGGACGGCGACCAATCCGGATACATGCTGGGGATTTACACCGAGCGGGCGAGCACCAGCCCGTCCAACGCCGGGGACACCGTCCCCACCCTGACGCCGAGCATCGTCTCCCCGGGCCTGCCCGTGCGGCAGATCACCGCGGACCCGGACAAGATGCGTCAGGTCAGCGGGCCGGTGGTGAAGCGATCCGGAATGACCCTGTACGTGAAGGACGTGACCGGTCCGGTGGTGCCACTGGACATGACCAACCTGACCATCCACAAGCAACCGGAGAAGGGGCAGCAGGTCCTGGCCCTCTACCAGGTGGACGAGACGGACAACGTGGCCCTGTCCCTCCTGGGGGAGAAGCAGGACTAGTTCGGCTTCGCGCCGCCGCGCACCTCGTCCAGGACGCTCAGGTCCACGAGCCCCGCGACGTCGTCACTGGGGATGAAGCCCAGTGACTTCGCGTGCTCGGCGGACGTCTTCAGCGCGGCGGGCACCGGGTCCAGGCTCGGCTCCAGGCGGGAGAACGCGTCCTGGAGCACGGGCGCCGGCAGGGGCTTGCGCGTGAGCTGGCCGAAGGCGGCGTTGACGGACGTGGCGAAGGCCGCCGGGTCCGCGCGCCAGCGCTCGGTGAGCCGCACGTGGATGCCCAGGAGCGCCGCGATGCGCGGGCGCTGCGTCTCCAGCACCTTCTTCGTCGTCACCACCACCGTGGTGGGGAAGCGCTTGTCCGGCCACAGGTCGCGCTCGTCCACCAGGATGTGACCGCCCCCTTCGGCGAGCATGCGCGCGCCCCAGGGCTCGGGCACCCACGCGCCCTCGATGGCGCCCTGGAGGTACTGCGCCAGGATGTCCGGGTTGCTGATGGGAATCACCTGCACGTCGCCGCCCGCGTCCGTGGTGATGCTCAGCTTCTGGGCCTTCAGCCAGGTGCGCAGGGCGATGTCCTGCGTGTTGCCCAGCTGCGGCGTCGCCAGCTTCTTGCCCTTGAGCTCCGCGGCCGTCTTCACGTTCTTCACCACCAGCACCGCGCCGCCGTTCACCGCGCCCGCGATGATGCGCAGCTCCTTGCCGGCCTTGAGGTACGTGTTGATGGCGGGGCCCGGGCCCACGTAGGCCACGTCCACGGAGCCCGCCACCAGCGCCTCCATGGCCGCGGGGCCCGCGTTGAACTGCCGCACCTCCACGTGGCCCATGCCGGGCTGCGACCCGAAGAGCCCCTCCGAGTTCGCCACCAACGCCTGCGCATGCGTGATGTTGGGGAAGAAGGCCACGCGCAGGGGCGCGTTGGCGCCGGAGGGCGTGTCCTTCTTGCAGGACGTGACGCCCACCAGGAGGACGGTGCAGACACCGAGGAGCAGGGACAGCGGACGCGCGGAATGCATGGTGCGTCACGCTAATGGAGATTCCCCGCCTGTTATCAATGCCCGTGAGTGCACAAGCGTCTTGAGGCTCACACGGAGGCCGTCAGGCCCCACCGGCGCCTGAGGCGCGTCTCCACCGTCTGGAAGAGGACGCGGTCCACCGTGATTCCGATGAGGATGATGGCCAGCATCACAGCCATCACCTGCGACACGTCCATCAGCTCACGGCCCATGGTGAGCAGCTGGCCCAGGCCGCCGGAGACGAAGAGCAGCTCGCCCGCGAGCAGCGCGCGCCACGCGAAGCTCCACCCCAGCTTGAGGCCGGTGACGATGCCGGGCAGCGCGCCGGGCAGGAGCACGCCGAAGTAGAAGCGCAGGCCCCGCACGCCCAGGGTGCTGGCCACGCGGGCCAGCTGCGGGTCCAGGCCGTTGACCGCGTCCTCGGTGGCGATGGCGATGCCCAGCACGCTGCCCATCACCACCACGAAGAGGATGGCGGCGTCGTTGAGGCCGAACCACAGCAGGGCCAGGGGCAGCCAGCAGATGGAGGGCAGGGCCTGCAGGCCCATCACCACCGGCTTCACCGCGTTGCGGAAGAAGGACAGCCGCGCGATGCAGAGCCCCAGCGGGACGCCGATGCTCACGGACATGAGGTAGGCGTGCGTCAGCCGGCCCAGCGAGCGCAGCGTGGCGCCGCCCAGCTGTCCGTCGCGGGCCATGGCGATGAGCGTCTGAATCACTTCCAGCGGCCCGGGGAACAGGTGCTTGTTCCACATGCCCGAGCGGGACAGCCCCTCCCAGAGCGCGAAGAGCAGCGCGATCATCCCCAGCTTCTGCGCCCACTTCAGCATGGCGGTGTCCCCTCTAACGGCTGCTCACGACGCTTGGGCGAGGCAGGCTGGACGGCGTGCGCGTGCGGCGGTGCACGGGCTCCGCGGGCGGGGCCTCCGGGGCGTGCTCTTCCGCGGCGCGCAGCCGGTGGCGGATGTCGCGTGCCATCGCGTCCAGGGATGGGTCCTCCAGCGAGCGCGGCATGGGCAGGTGAATCTCCAGGTCCTCCACCACGCGGCCCGGCCGGGGCGCCATCAGCACCACGCGGGTGCCCAGCATCAGCGCCTCCTGCACGTCGTGGGTGACGAACACCACGGTCTTGCCGGAGCGCAGCCAGATGGACTGCAACAGCTCCTGCATGTGCACGCGCGTCTGGGCGTCCAGCGCGCCGAAGGGCTCGTCCATCAGCAGCACGGTGGGGTCCACCGCGAGCGCCCGGGCCAGGCTGGCGCGCATCTTCATGCCGCCGGAGAGCTGGTGGGGCAGCGTGTCCTCGAAGCCCTCCAGGCGCACGCGCTGGATGAAGGCGTTGGCCCGCTCGCGGCGCTCGGTGCGGGGCACGCCCCGGGCGGCCAGCGCGAAGGTGATGTTGCCGCGCACGGTGAGCCACGGGAACAGCGCCGCCTCCTGGAACATGAGCAACCGGTCCGGACCGGGCCCGTGGATGGGCTTGCCGTCAATGGCCACGCGGCCGCCGGTGGGCACCACGTGACCGGCGAGCGCGTAGAGCAGCGTGGACTTGCCGCAGCCGGAAGGGCCGAGCAGGCAGACGAACTCACCCGAGCGGACGTTGAGGTTCACGTCCTTCAGCGCCACGACCTTGTTGGAGTAGTGGTGGTCCAGCTGCGCGATGGAGATCTTCGCCCGGTCCGCGTCCACATTCGCGGGCCGAAGGAGGTAGGGCGCCGCCCGGCGCAGGCCCCGCATCCGCTCGATGAGGCGTCGAAACATTCGCCACAACCTATTCACCTGCCCCGCGGTCGCACAGGAGGGGCCTGGAAGCGGGCAGGCGCCTTTCACTGTAGGACAGGAAGTGAAGTCCAAGGCGCCCGGTCGGCTGCTTTTCGGCGCGCTTTGTCGTCCGTCAGGAGACGGCGGCCCGCTCCGCCTTGCGATGCGCCAGCGTGCGGGAGAGCAGCCACAGGCTCAGGGCGAGCACGCCCAGGCCCACGGCGGTGAAGGCGCCGCCCACGCGCAGCGACGCCTTGCGGTCGTCCTGGAACACCGCGAGTGCGTCCGTGCGGGGACCGGCGAGGTAGCGCCGCACGGTGTCCGCGAAGGCCTGGGCCTCCGGCTCGGACTCCGTCCACTGGTAGGCGAGCGGCTGGACGCCGGAGGTCGTCTGCAGCTGGGCCCGGAAGATGGGCGCCGCGCCCTTGCGGGTGCTGCGGCTGCGGGCCACCTCCACACCCTGGATGTCCCCGGGCGCGTAGCGGCCCACCTCCTCCTGGTCCAGCCAGCTGGAGCGGCTGAGGACGCACGGGCCCTGGGGCTCACAGCGCAGGTCCATGCGCGCCTTCTGGCCGAGGAAGAACACCCCCAGCACCAGGAAGGGCAGGGCGAGCATCAGGAAGGCCGTGGCACCGATGGCGGTGGCGCGGCTGCGTCGGGAGGCGGGGGTCGCACGCACGGCCCGTTTCTATAGACCCGCGCGCCCCCAGGGGGGCAGTGCTTTCACGCGGCCGCGAGTGTCGCCCCCCAGGCAGGCGGGCGGCCCGGGCTGTTCAGCGGCGGTCCCCTCTGGTGGGCCGGGTGGGAAACGCAGGGCGGCGGACGGGCACTTGCGACATGGGTCCCAAGTCCGCACCCCTTGTCCTGGGACCTTCAGCACTTCGCCCGGAAGGAGTCACCCCACCCATGAAGGCCGTGGCCGTCATGTTCCCCTCGCGCGAGGTGCGCGTCCTCGACGTTCCCGAACCGCGGCTGCACTCGCCCACCCAGGTCAAGGTGCGCACGCTGGAGGTGGGCGTGTGCGGCACCGACCAGGACATCCTGAAGGGCAACCACGGCGCGGCGCCCAAGGGCGAGGACCACCTCATCCTGGGCCACGAGTGCCTGGGCGAGGTGATGGAGGTGGGCGCGCACGTGCAGGGCCTGAAGCCAGGGGACCTGGTGGTGCCCCGGGTGCGCAGGCCCTGTCCGCACACGCGCTGCCCCGCGTGCAGCCATGGCCACCCGGACTTCTGCGTGACGGGGGACTACACGGAGCGCGGCATCCAGGGCGCGCACGGCTTCTGCGCGGAGCACTTCGTGGAGGACGCGGCCTACCTGCACAAGGCGGATGACGACCTGCGCGGCGTGGCCGTGCTCACCGAGCCGCTCACCATCGCGGAGAAGGGCCTGCGCGAAGTGGCGCACATCCAGTCCCGCCTGCCGTGGAAGCTGAACCCCGGCAAGGCGCTGGTGCTGGGCGCGGGGCCGGTGGCGCAGCTGGGGGCCATGGCGCTGATGCGCGCGGGTTTCGACGTGACGGTGTACTCGCGCAGCCCCAAGCCCAACGAGAAAGCCGCCGCGTCCGAAGCGGTGGGCGCGCCGTACCTCTCCTCGAAGGAGGTGACGGTGGAGGCCTTGAAGAAGCAGCTGGGCGGCGTGGACGTCATCTACGAGGCGACGGGGGCGTCGAAGGTGGCCTTCGACTCGCTCCAGGTGCTGGAGGAGAACGGCGTGCTCATCTTCACCGGCGTGCCCGGGCGCGAGGAGCCGCTGGAGCTGCAAGGCGACCAGGTCCTGGGGCAGCTCGTCCTGGGCAACCGGGTGATGTTCGGCACGGTGAACGCGTCGGACAGCGACTTCCGTGAAGCGCTGGAGGACCTGGCCCGCTTCCGCGCGAAGTGGCCGGGGAGATTGGAGGCGCTCATCACCCAGCGCCACCCGCCGTCGGAGTTCGCGAAGGTGGCGGAGGCGAAGGGCGGCATCAAGCACGTCATCTCGTTCCAGGAGCATGCCCGGTGAATCCCCACCACGAGGACCTGAGGGGCGGCATCGCCATTGAAGACCACGGCATCATCGGCGACCTGCGCACGGTGGCGCTGGTGGGCAACGAGGGCACCATCGACTGGCTGTGTTATCCGCACTTCGACAGCCCCAGCATCTTCGCGGCGCTGCTGGACCCGGAGAGGGGCGGCTACTGGCGCGTGTCCCCGGAGCCGGACGGGGTGATGAAGCGGCAGTTCTACTGGCCGGACACCAACGTGCTGGTGACGCGCTTCTACACGCCGAACGGCGTGGGAGAGCTCATCGACCTGATGCCCCTGGGGAAGGGGGCGAAGGCGGAGGGGCGCGAGGTGCTGCGGCGCATCCGCGTGGTGCGCGGGGAGATGTCCTTCCGCATGGAGTGCTTCCCGGCGTTCAACTACGCCCGGGACGAGCATGAGACGCACGTGGTGAAGGGCGGCGCGGCCTTCATCTCCAAGGGCCTGAGCATGCAGTTGGTGACGCCCATTCCCCTGAAGCAGGAGAAGAACGGCGTCGTCGCGCACTTCACGCTGAAGGAGAGCCAGTCCGCGGTCTTCACCCTGCGCGAGGGCGGCGTGGAGGGCTGCCACCACCACCTGCACACGCACGACTCCGCGGAGAAGCTCTTCCGCGACACGGTGGACTACTGGCGCCACTGGGTGTCCAAGTGCAAGTACACGGGGCGGTGGCGGGAGATGGTGCAGCGCTCGGCGCTGGCCCTGAAGCTGATGACTTTCGAGCCGTCCGGGGCCATCATCGCGGCGCCCACGTGCAGCCTGCCGGAGTCCCCCGGCGGCACGCGCAACTGGGACTACCGCTTCTGCTGGCTGCGCGACGCGGCCTTCACCATCTACGCGTTCATCCGCATCGGCTTCAACGAGGAGGCCGCCGCCTTCATGCGCTGGGTGGAGAAGCGCTGCGCGGAGAACGGGGACGGGCCGCTGCCGCTGATGTTCCGCCTGGACGGCAGCCGGGTGCCGGACGAGGAGCAGTTGCATCACCTGCGCGGCTACGGCGGCGCGCGGCCGGTGCGCATTGGCAACGCCGCGGCGAACCAGCTGCAGCTGGACATCTACGGGGAGCTGATGGACTCCGTGTACCTGTCCAACAAGTACGCCACGCCCATCTCGTATGACTTCTGGCGGCACCTGCGGCGGCTGGTGGATTGGCTGTGCGACCACTGGCAGATGGAGGACGAGGGCATCTGGGAGATTCGCGGCTCGCGCCGTCACTTCGTCTATTCGAAGCTGATGTGCTGGGTGGCGGTGGACCGGGCCATCCGGCTCGCGGACAAGCGCAGCCTGCCGGCGGACCGGGCGAAGTGGCTGAAGACGCGCGACGCCATCTTCGAGGAGATCATGGACAAGGGCTGGTGCCAGGAGAAGGGCGCCTTCATCCAGGCCTACGGGCACGAATCGCTGGACGCGGCGAACCTCCTGATGCCGCTGGTGTTCTTCCTATCGCCGGTGGATCCGCGGATGATCTCCACGCTGGACGTCATCCGGAAGGCGCCGAAGGAGGGAGGCCTGACGTCGGATGGCCTGGTCTTCCGCTACGAGGCGGACGAGAAGCTGGATGGGATTGAAGGCAGCGAAGGCACCTTCAACCTGTGCAGCTTCTGGCTGGTAGAGGCGATGACACGCGCGAGCAGCGTGCGGCCGGACCTGCTGGACGAGGCGCGGCTCATCTTCGAGCGGATGCAGGGCTACGCGAACCACCTGGGGCTGTACGCGGAGCAGACGGGCATGTCCGGCGAGGCGATGGGCAACTTCCCGCAGGCGCTCACGCACCTGTCGCTCATCAGCGCCGCATACAACCTGGACCGGACGTTGGGCCGCCACGATTGACGGAGGGGACGGTAGACTCGCGAGCACCCGCCATGCCCGACCTGTACCCGCTGCTGTTCCGTTTCGCCGTCAAGGCGGATGCCCACTACGACGTGCTGAGCCGCCGCGTGCGCAAGGGGCTGGGCATCGCCCCGCCGCTGCGCATCCTGCCCTACCGGGGCTACGGCACCCCTGAGCGCGTGGTCATCAAGGCGCGCGTGCTGGAGGAGCGCAAGGTGACGCCCCAGCGCCAGCGCCACACGCTGTGGAGCAGCGCCGTGGCCTCCTACAAGCGCTACATGACGCGGGAGGTTTCCAGCGCGCACGTGGCGGTGCGCTGGGGGGACAAGCGCTGGGAGGGCGTGACGGACGAGGAGGGCTTCCTGGAGCTGTGGGTGCCGCCTCCTGAAGGCGTGCGCTCCGGCTGGCACATGGTGGAGCTGGAGCTCCTGTCGCCGGAGGCCGAAGGCGTGCCGCGCGTGACCGCGCCGGTGCGGGTGGCGGGGACGAGCGCGGAATTGGGCGTCATCAGCGACATCGACGACACGGTCATCGCCACGGGGGTGACGGATCCGCTCAAGCGCGCGTGGGCGCTGTTCCTCACGGAGCACCGGGTGCGGCTGCCCTTCCCGGGCGTGGACGCGTTCTACGCGGCGCTCCAGGCGGGCGCGAGCGGCGGGGCGGACAACCCCATCTTCTACGTGTCCAGCAGCCCGTGGAACCTCTACGAGCACCTGGACGAGTTCCTCGCCATCCACCGCATCCCCATTGGTCCGCTGCTGTTGCGCGACTGGGGCCTGTCTCGCCACGGCTTCGCGCCGGGCGGGGGGCACGGGCACAAGCTGGACAAGATTCGCGGCGTGCTGGAGACGCTGTCGCATCTGCCCTTCGTGCTGATTGGGGACAGCGGCCAGGAGGACGCGGAGCACTACCGCACCATCGTGCGCGAGTACCCGGACCGCATCCGCTGCGTCTACATCCGCAACGTGCCGGGGGGCTCCAAGCGCGACGAGGAGATGGAGGCCATCGCGAAGGACATCCGCGACGCGGGCAGTGAGCTGGTCGTCGTGGACGACACGGTGGCCGCCGCGAGGCACGCGGCGCGCGCCGGGTGGATCCGCTGGGAGGAGGTCCCGGAGGTGGAGGCCCACCGCCGCGAGGACGCCGCGCGGAGCGCCCTGGGCGAGCGGGGCTGAAGATTTCCAACCCCGCGCGTCACGGCGCGGTGACACGTGCACGGGAGACCTGTTGAGGCTTGAGGGTGGGGAGGGGGCTGTGGCACACGCGGGCCTCCCTCGCTTCATCCCCCCGAGGTCGTCCACATGTCGCGAAACACCCTGAAGTGGTCCGTGCTGGCTTCCGCGCTGTTCCTGGGTGCGTGCAACAACGCGCCCGCGCCGACGGAGGAGCCCACGCCGACGGCGCCCGAGTCCACCCAGTCCGTGCGCACGGTGGAGTCGAAGCTGAGCCAGATCGAGCTGGAGTGGGAGGGCCCGACGCCGCTGCTGGAGTCCATCATGGAGGCCGGCAACGACGAGTGCGACACGCACAACAACTGGTGTGACGGCACGCTGGACGTCTACGGCTTCCCGTGGACTTCGACGCAGGCGCCCACGCTGGCGGACGCGGTGGAGTCGGTGTTCGCGCTGTCGCAGGACTACAGCTACTACCCCTGGCAGGACCGGGGCACGGTGCCGTTCAGCACGCTGTCCGACGCGCTCTTCTTCTTCGACGCGCTGGACCCGCACCTGCTCACGGAGATTGGCAACGGCACGGAGCAGGTGCAGATCCGCTACTTCTACAGCTCGTACCTGGTGGCCCCGGGCGCGTCTGACTGGAACCACCTGTTCATCGTGCTGTTCCCCCAGTCGCACCGCGTGGCGGTGTTCAACCTGGTGAACCACGAGATTTGAGCCGTAGGGGCCGCTCAGGCCACGGGGCGCCCGCTCTGCATATGAACCATGCGGATGGCGCGCTCCATGAGCTCACCCTGGGCGGAGCGCTTGTCGTTGGACATGGTGGCGGTGCGCCGCCGCCACGTGCCATCCGAGCCCAGCTCCCACGCGCCGCTGGTGTCCACCATGCAGCGCTCCACCACGTCCTTCACCTGCGCGGCCAGGGTGGGGTCCTCCACCGGCGCCAATATCTCCACCCGGTGGTCCAGGTTGCGCGGCATCATGTCCGCGGACCCGATGTAACACCGCGACGTCGCGCCCCGCTCGAAGGCGTAGATGCGCGGGTGCTCCAGGAAGCGGCCCAGGTTGGACACCACCCGGATGTGCTCCGACACGCCCGGCACCCCCGGCCTCAGGCAGCAGATGCCGCGCACGTTGAGGTCCACGCGCACGCCCGCGCGGGACGCGTCGTAGAGCGCGCGGATGATGCCCGGGTCCACCAGCGCGTTCATCTTCATCATGATGCGCGCGGGCGCCTCCGGCGTGTGTGCCGCCTGGGTCTTCTTGATCTCCTCCATCAGCCCTTCCCGCATGGTCAGCGGCGCCACCAGCAGCTTGCGGAAGGAGCGCGGCCGGCCAAAGCCGGTGAGGAAGTTGAAGACGTCCGCCACGTCCGCGCCAATGTCCGGGTCCGTGGTGAACAACCCCAGGTCCGTGTAGAGCCGCGCCGTCTTCGGGTTGTAGTTGCCCGTGCCGATGTGCACGTAGTGCCGCACCCGCTCGCCCTCGCGCCGCACGATGAGGATGGCCTTCGCGTGCGTCTTCAGGCTGGGAATCCCATACACGACGTGCACGCCCGCCTCTTCCAGCGCGTTCGCCCAGCGGATGTTGGTGCGCTCGTCGAAGCGCGCCTTCAGCTCCACCATGCACACCGCCTGCTTGCCGTGCTCCGTCGCGCGGATGAGCGCGGGCACCAGCGGGGAGCTGTCCGACGTGCGGTACACCGTCTGCTTCAGCGCCAGCACGTCCGGGTCCTCCACCGCCTCGCTCACGAAGCGCTCCACGGAGGAGGTGAAGGACTCGTAGGGGTGGTGCACCAGCAGGTCGCCCCGGCGCATCGCGGACATCACCGTGCCCCCGCCGTCCGCGGACTCGTTGTCCGTGCGCAGCCGCGCCTGCGTCACCGGCGTCCAGGGCGGGTCGCGCAGCTCGGAGAAGCCCGGCGTCATCGCCAGCGACATCACGTCCGCCAGGTCCAGGAGGCCGTGCTCCTCGTACACCTGCCGGGGCTCCAGCGTCAGCGCCTCCACCAGCGGCTCCAGCAGCTTCGCGTTCATCCCCGCCTGGATTTCCAGGCGGATGACGTCCCCGAAGCGGCGCTGGCTGAGCTCCGTCTCCACCGCCTTGAGCAGGTCCTCCGCGTCCTCGGACACGGTGTAGTCCGCGTCGCGCGTCACGCGGAACAGGCTCCAGTTGAGGACCTCCATCCCGGGGAACAGGTCCCCCAGGTGCTGCGCGATGATCTCCTCCAGCGGCACGAAGAGCGCGCCCCCCTTGAGCGGCACGAAGCGGGGCAATATCTCCTTGGGCACCTTCACCCGCGCCACGCTCTCCTCCTCCGCCACCGGGTCACGCAGGAGCACCGCGAGGCTCAGGGACAGGTTGGAGATGTACGGGAAGTGCCGTCCCAGCCCGATGGCCAGCGGCGTGAGCACGGGGAAGATCTGATCCCGGAAGCGCTGCTCCACCTGCGCGCGTTGATCCGCGTCCAGCTCCTTCATGGACAGGATGCGCAGGCCCTTCTCCGCCAGCGCGGGGCGCAGGACCTTCTCGAAGCAGTCCGCGTGGCGCCGGCCCTGCTCCAGGATGCCCGTGTGCAGCTTGTCCAGCGTGTCGCCCGGGGACGCGCCGTCCGGCACCAGGCGGCCCACGCGCGCGGTGAGCTGCTCGTGCAGCCGCGCCACGCGGATCATGAAGAACTCATCCAGGTTGCGCGCGTAGATGGAGGTGAACTTCAGCCGCTCCATCAGCGGCACATCCGGCGCCTCGGCCAGCTGCAGCACCCGGTCGTTGAAGGCCAGCCACGACAGCTCCCGGTTGAAGAACAGGTCGCTGTCCGGCACCTCCGTGCCCGGGGGGACGACGTCCCGGTCCACGAGCTTCTGGGGGGTACCTTTGGCGGCCGCGCGCTTCGCCATGACGTGTGACTCCTCGAGATGTTTCTCAGGGTGTGCCCTGTAGCAGTCCCGCACCGCGCCGATTGTGAACTCGCACGCCTGGCCCGGAACCGGACATCCGGGCGTATCCCACCCCGGATGACCCCTGCAGTGGCCGGCGAGGCGTACGGCCTGTGGACTCCCCGGCAGTCCATCGCTTGAATCCGGCGGGCACTGACGGCATTCAAGAAGGGTGAGTACTCCCAATCCCTCCTTCCCGGTCACTCCGGACGATGCCCCGGCGGACACCTCCCCGGACGCCCTGTTCACGGCCTTCCGCGAAGGGTCCAAGAAGAAGTCCAACCGCTTCACCTTCACCTGGTTCGTGGCCGCCGCGGTGCCGGTGGTGCTCGCCCTGGGGTTCTTCACTCTTTGGCGTGCAAACGGAACGTCCTTCTCCGTCGTCACGCCGCACGGCATCAAGGTGCTGCGCGCGGGGATGACGACCCAGGAGGTCGGGGGCCTGCTGGGCCACCCGCTCACGCTCCAGAAGCAGGGCGACCAGGACTGCTACCGCTACGGCCGGCCCAACTTCGTGAACGAGGTCTTCGTCGTGTACTCGGTCTGCTACGAGCAGGGGCAGGTGCGCGACGTGCTCACGCACCAGTACTCGGCCTGGCAGATAGACCCCGCGACGGGGGCCTTCATCGCGCCCGGGCAGGAGCCGCCCGCGCCCAAGAACCCGGCGGGGTAGCCACCCGGGCTCCGGAGCAGGGCAGGGGGACTGTCAGCCCTGGGCGAGCCCCGCCTCGGCGCCCTCGAAGGTCACCTTCGCCTGCGTCATCACGTGCTCCACGGCGAGCAGGTGCCACGCGACGTCGGTCATCTGCGCGGACGCGGCCGGGTCCAGCATGGACTCGCGCAGCTGCGCCTCGGTGATGCCGAAGGGCTCCGAGGACTCCTTGAGCAGCTCTAGCGCATACTGCGGCGTGAGCTGGAGCTTGTCCCGCTGCGCGATGGCGCGCAGCACCAGGGCAATCTTGAGGCGGCGCTCCACGTCGTCGCGGATGCCCGGGTGGTGCAGCCAGCCGTCCAGCGCCTCCTGCTGCTCCTCCAGGCTGAAGAACTTCTGCGCCAGCACCTCGCCCTCCGCCTGCAGCCAGCGGCGGCGGATCTCCTCGTCCACCAGCGGCTTGGGCACGGTGACGTCCGCGCGGGCGACGATTTCGTCCAGCACCCGGTTGCGCGCGTCCACCCAGAGCATGTCGGCCATCTCGCCCTCCATCTCCTCCACGATGGAGCTCATGACCTCTTCATGCGTGGAGCCGCGGCCCAGCTGCTGGAGGAACGCGTCCGACTCCGTGTCGGGCATGCTCACCTCGCGCGCGCCGCGCACGTCCACCAGGAAGCGCGCCGGCATGCCGCGCAGCTGCTCCGCCGGGTAGTTGTCCGGCAGCACCAGCCCCACCTCCACGCTGTCGCCCACGCTGGCTTCCGCGATGACCTCCGCGAAGCCGGGCAGCATCACCTGGGGGGCCAACTCCATCCAGTAGCCCATGCGGGTGCTCAGCGGGATGAGGCGGCCGTTGGCGTAGCCCAGGATGTCCAGCCGGACGTCGTCGCCCATGGCCAGCGCTTCGCCTTCCGCGCGCTCGCGGACCTGCGCCTTCGCGCGGGCCAGCTCGTGGAAGCGCTCCAGCAGGTCCTCTTCCGTGAGGTCCTCGCCCTCGGGCACGCGGATGTTCAGGTTCTCCAGCGACGGGGCCTTCACCGTCGGCAGGTCCGCCTGGTGGCCCAGGCCGGGCGCCACGGGCAGCCGCTGCACCAGCTGCTGCACGGGGGCCTGCGCCGGGGC